>DASCNA010000143.1:0-2065 GCA_036011305.1 Victivallales bacterium | reverse complement strand
AGGAGGATCTTTTGTCGAAAATCTTACAAACATGATATCAAGTCAAAAATCTTCTGACAGCGCTATTAAACTTGATATTAAAGGAAATACACTTGTTGTTGAAGTGAAAGTTAATGTTATTTATGGTGAGCATATTCCTGAGGTAGCAATGCGTGTTCAGAATACAATCACTGATGAAGTAAAGCAGATTACCGGTATGGATGTTCAACTGGTAAATGTTATCGTGCAGGAGATAGAAACTGCTGTAAGTGAAGATTGATGATATAAAGATAGGTGTTTTATAATTGGAAATTCAGGATTAAATTTTCCTTATTTCTATTATATATTTTGGAGATTAAATAAAATGAAAAAAGATAATAATGATTTTAGAATGCCTTTTGGCTTAGAAAACCAAAATGAAAGAGGTAGCATTAAACTTCATGAAGGAGTTATTTCATCTGTAGTAAAAAATGCTGCACTGTCAGTAGATGGAGTAATCAAACTGGCCGGTGCTTCAACTCTGACTGATAGCATAGCCTATATGATTGGTCATAAAAAAAGCTCTGAAGGAGCTATTGAAATCGAAATATTAGATGATGAAAGTGTAATAGTAAAATTAAAAGTTGTTGTTGTATATGGAGAAAATATTCCAAGTGTTGCACTAAATATTCAAATGACTATTATCGAAAAAGTTAAAGCTATTACCGGAATGGATGTTAAAAGCGTTGATGTTATTATCCAGGGTATCGAAGAATTAGTAGAACCTGAAGAAGAAGATAATGATAATTCTGAAGAATAGTTTTATAATATAATAAATAGTTTGAAATTTTTTACTCTTAAGGGAATCAAAGATGGAAGCATTAGCTCAACAGTATTTAAGTCATTTAGGCTATTATCTGCCTGGATATCAAAAAGGATTTATTTCTGGTATAATAGCATTAATAATAGTATTTATCATTATTAGAATTATTATAGCATTATGTAAACCGAACAGAAAAAAATGTTCAGGTATTAATACAATAAGTGACAATGGTGAGCTGCATGTATCATCAGCAGCAATTTCAGATCTAATCAAAGCTTTGGAAGGCGATATTGAAGGAATTACAGTAATTAGAACAGGGTTATATAAATATAAAAAAGAATATTATATAAAAATTATTGCTGATCTCGATAATAAAGATGCTAATTTTCCTGATTTGGTAAATGCCATTCAGGGAAAAATACTTGAAGCAGTAAAAACTAATTTAGGGATTGAGTGTATCCAAAAAATTGATGTCCACTTGAAACGTGTAAAATCTACATATTAATAGACAGTTGATTGTTTTAGCTTCAAATTCTCCAAGGCGGGTAGAAATTTTACACCGCCTTAATTTTAAATTTAGAAAAATTTCTCCTTCATTCGATGAAAAAAAATTTAATAAAAGTGATCTGCGACCTGAATTAGTCCCTTTAATATTGGCAGAGAAAAAAGCATTGTCGATATCTGAATATTATGAAAAAGATATGGTTATAGGATGTGATACTGTAGTATTACTAAATAATGATATATATGAGAAACCATGCTCTATAGATGAAGCTATTGATATGCTTAGAAAACTCTCAGGTAAAACTCATAGAGTTATCACTGGAGTTTCATTAATTATCAATTCTGAGTCAATAAAATGCTGTTTTACTGACACCAGTTATGTTACTTTTAAAAATATTTCAACAGATGAAATTAATCAGTATTTTAAATTTGTAAATCCTCTTGATAAAGCAGGTGGTTATGCAATTCAGGAAAAAGGCGAATTAATAATAGATTCAGTTAAGGGTAGTTTTGATAATATAGTTGGCTTTCCTTCAGAGAAAATTGTAAAAAGTATAGCTATTATAAGGGCATTATTAATCTAATTTTTTTCTTTTAGGTTTACAAAACTGCCTTCTATTGATGCAGTAATTAAGGGGTTTGATTTCAATAATTCCTCCTTATAAGATTTACTGACTTCAGCATTTAAATCTAAGATATCACCTAGTTTGCTTTTGGAAGCTTTTATCATATTTGGCGGTAAACATATAACTGAATTAGCATTTCTAGAGTAATGCACAG
>DASCNA010000142.1:0-28656 GCA_036011305.1 Victivallales bacterium | reverse complement strand
TAATTTTTCCTCCGAGTTTTTGTAATATGAAAATAAAAACTCATTTGATATTTTTATTGAATTCTTTAATGATTTTATTGAATGAGTTTTGAGTATTCTGATCAATTTTTGATTCGGCCTTAACTTCATTTACAATTTTTTCATACATGTTATTAACCTGAGTGCTCAGCTGATTATCAGAGTTGTTCTTATTGAATTCTTTAATGATTTTATTGAATGAGTTTTGAGTATTCTGATCAATTCTTGATTCAGTCTTAACTTCATTTAAAAGCTTTGTATAAAGGGTAGTAGTTTGTATATCCAGCTGTTCAATGCTGTTTCTGTTTTTGATAATATTTTTAAGTTTTATTTCACTTGCATTGACTATAAAATATCCAAAGAATGCGACTGCCAGCAATACTAATGCGATCTTTTTCATTTTGCTTTTCTCCTTATCTACTTGCTTAATTTCTAATCTGGTTCTTTAAGAAAACGGAAATAATGCTGTGCCGGATTTCCGCAATTTAATTTTTTCATGTACTTAAAGGTTTCACAATTTTTACTTTTGTTCCGTTGGTCAGTCCCTGAGGGAGTTGCTGTTCTACAATTTTATCATTTTCAGTCAGCCCCTTAAAAGAAATTACCGCTGCATCGCTTGTGTAGGCAATGACATTAATTTTCTTCTCCTTTACACGGTTATCTGATCCTACTACATAAATTGAGTTGTCCTGCTGTATGCTGTTCAGAGAAACTTTTATAACGTGTTCAATTTTTCTTCCTCTAAATGTTACTTCGCAAAACATTCCTGCGACTAATGGGAAACTTCCTGTTTCTGAATTTGTTTCTTTAGGTTGTACAAGCAGAGAGATTGTCTGGGTATTAGAATTGAAACCTGAAACATCTATTATTTTTCCACTGCTTTCATAACTATGAATATTATCATTCCAATGAATTGTTACAGATATCTTTTTCGAAATATCGAACCAATGTCTGTTAGTGTTGCTTTCAGTTGATCTGAAAAGAAGATAGAATCTGTTTTTGCTCAATGTAATAGGTATCTCAAGTGAACTGTTGTCTATTAGATCAAATAGTTTAGTTCCTGGCGTGACATACTCTGCTTTATCAATATTGAGTTTTGTGATCCGCCCTCTAAATGGACTTGTAATGATACATTTCTGAAGGTTAATTTCAGCCTGCTTTTCAGAAGCCGTTGCGGCTTTGAATTGAGAATACAGGATATCCAGTTTGATTTTTGCATATTTTTCTGCATTTACCGCCTTATAATAATTCATTCTTATTTCTTCAAGCTGCTGTTCGTTCTGTTCCAGTACTGCAGGAGATATGATATGTTTTTCCTCAAGTTCTATGCTTCTGTTATACTGAATTTTCTCAAGTTCGTACTGTTTACCGGATGATGAAGCCAGAATTTCACTGCTTTCAACAGAAAACTTTTGTTGTTCGATTGAGTTTTTAAGTTCAGAAACCTTTGCAGATTTAATTTCTAGTGCTGTTTTATAGTTTTCAGAATCTATTTTGGCTATTATTTCACCTTTTCTGACTATGGAACCATTGTTTATACTGCTGTTTAAATAGATAATTTTACCTTTTACTTCAGCACTAACAGTTGTATGATTAACAGCTTTGGCTACAGCAAATGCAGAAGTAGTAAGTCTGAAAGGCTGTAATTTTACAGGATTACCGGCAAGAACGCGTACATTTTCCTTTGCTGTTTTTTCTTTTGCTTCAGTCTTGTCTGAGCAGATAACTTTAAATAGAATTAGTCCAATGGAAATAATTGCCAGAGCCAACAGTGACCTTGTAATAACCATACCCTTTTTATTTATTTTTTTACTCATTTTAAAACTACCCCCCGATAATTTTATCGTATCGATTTCCATGTATCCTTTATTTATTTTCCTTCTAAATAACCTGTAAATATTGCAATATCTTATAAAAGTGAATCAAAACAATCATACTTTCTTAAATAAAAAATAAAATTAACTTATGTGTTATTAATAGTTAACTAATATGTTTATTGAAGTGAGTAGTGTGGGGGGGTATTTCCTGCAAGTATCAGTCAAAATGATATTAAATATAAATTGCCAGTGAGTCTAATTGCTGTAAATGCAGTATCTTGCTGACTTATTTTAAAATTTCAGATTTTTAATATAAAGGATTGAAAAAATGATGCTTTTTAATTGGATATGGTTGTACAGAAAGAGTATTTATTGAGGAATGATAACTTCACAATAAATACTCTTTATTTTTTTTAAGCCGGTTTACTAAAATTCAGGCTTTGAAGCACCTAAAGGCAGTACGGGGCCTACCTGTGGTAATATTAAATTATCATATTTATATGGCAGTGACAGGCGTTTAATTTCTCCAAATGGAGTATCCATCGCTTCCAGTCGTGGAGGGTGAATATCTTCTCGTGGTAAATCCATATAGTCATCACTTGATAATAAGCCGAGACTTTTAGTCCACATTGCGGATCGTGCCAGGGAAACTTTGACATGATATGATCCTCCTTCTATAGCTCTCTGTCTCAGAGCGGCAAGTATACCGGAAAAAGCAAAATTTCCTGTCAAAGGGTCATTCAGATAAAGTACCGGACTGTAGAGAGGGTTATCAGCATCTCCTTTTGCTTCATCAATACAGAATCCGCTGCAGGCCTGTCCTACCATTTCAAATCCACATCTGTCTTTCCATAAACCACTATCGCCGTAACTGCTGATAGTTACGTATACAATTCCATTAGGATTAATATCTTTAACATCATTCAAGCCGATGTTGAATTTTTCAGGTGTACCGGGACTGTAGGAATGGCAAAATACATCGGATTTTTTTAACAATGATAACATTTTAACTCTGTTCTTTTGTTCATCCAAATCAAGATATGCATTTTTTTTGCCGGTATTTCCAGGCAGTAACTGTCCTAAAGTATCTCTATGATAAGGTGATGTAACATGTAATACATTAGCTCCGTGAAAAGCCGCTAACTGAGTTGAAAGAGGACCGGCCAGCACATGAGTAAAATCAAGGATATTTATTCCGCTCAAAGGTCCAGCAGGGTTTTCTGAAAAATTAACCTTCGGCCCATCGGCAACTTTCTCTATCTCTACAACCGGAACTGAATTAAGATATGCACCTACCGGATGAGAAAGCCACTCTTTTTCTGTGCGGACTACACATGCTGATAATTTCAAACTGTTGAGTTTTTCTTCTAATTCAAAAGAGTTCCACTTTCTAATCTCTCTTTGCAGTGAAGCTATATTATTGCCGCAGTCAAAGAAGTTTAAAAATTTATTTACAAGGTGAGGATACGGAGGTCCCACTACCAGGCAGATACTTCGGCCGTCTTTACATTTGTACATCATATTTAATGGTTGTTTAGATACAGGTATTACGACTTTATAACCACTTTGCTGAATGAATTGCGAATAGTGTAAATGATTGAGGGCATCTCTGATATCTATAGAAATATTTGTACGTTTACCTGTTCTCTGTTCCCAGATTATTGCGGAAATAATTGAATTAAGTCCTACAGCTGAAGCTGTTGCGTAGCCTAGTCTGTGGGGAGAGCCTATAATAGGATCTTTACCATGTAAAGTTAATTCTCCTTTAAAACTATTTTTCAAATTTAAGGTTCTAAGTAGTTCTGTAAGATCAGGTATTTCATTTTGAGAAAGATGGCGAATACAGTTTTTCATAATTTCCCTCCTTTTTTGTTGATAATTACTGTGTTTTGTTGATAGGTAAATATATGGCATGAATAAATATATATCTATTGAAGGAGTAGTTGAAGTGTAATATAAAATATGTTACTATGTATCTATGTATCTATATATAGGTACATTGTAACACTTAAACGGCATAATATTGGAAGTTGAAGTGAGTGAATGAAATTTTATATTGATAATTTTCAGTAAATACGTAAACAAAAGAAAATAACACTGAAAATTCTGTCTGGCAGTCTTGGCAGATCGTATAGTACAGTTAGAAAGTGGATAAGCGGGGAGAGAAAACCATCGCCCAGTGATATTCGTATTTTGGCAATGATTATGAATATTTTTCCTTCTGAAATTTCAGATCTTGAGGACAGTATTCCCTCAATAGATAAATCTGAAGTAAATACTTCTACTAAAATTCCCGTGAATATACTGTTGGAAAACTATATAAATGATATTGATAAACTTACAGGTAATTACGGAGAAATTTCTGATGACAAAATTAAAAAACTTATATATCTTGAGAATTATGTAAAAGATACTCACCATGAAAATATAATTTTAAAAAAACAGATGGAAGATATACTGCTTGCTGTAAACAGTACTCCTGTAATGATATATATTAAGGATAGTCATATGCGCTATAGATTTATAAATGATTCGTATATCAGGGCTGTTGGTAATTATAGCAGAGATGAAATAATCAATTCCACATCTTCATATATTTTCGGTATAAAAGAGATAAAACAGATTATGGTATATGAACAGAAATCATTGAGTGAAAATATAAAAATAGAAAATGCTGAAATCTATATCCCCGGATCTAATAGAAAAAGAACCGGTTTATTATCAATATTACCTGTTTTTAATAAAAGTAATGCTGCAAAAAAAATAATCTGTACAATAAGAGAGACGAGTGATACAAAGGTTTTGATGCAGCGGTTCAAACTTATGGAATCAGCACTGGATGCAACGAATGAATATGTATATCTTAAAACATTGTTTCCTGAGAAATTTGAATACAGAAGCAGGGGAATTGAATATCTGACCGGATGGACGAGAGAAGATTTCTATAAGGATGAGGAGCTGTGGAATAAACTTATTCACCCAGACGATGAACACATGCTCAATTATGAAACTCTTCAGGTTGGTCTTAATATTTTTAAGTTTAGAATTATTCATAAAACAGGTGAACATAAATGGATAGAGAACCGTGTTCATAAGTTGAGAAATTTTAATAAAATAAATACATTTTATTATTTTGGCTTTGCGCGTGATATAACTAAAGATATTGAAAATGAAGAGTTAAACGAAATACTTAAAATCAATTCAGATATCATGCCTATAGGAATAATTATCAGAAATATCCAGTCTGATACTTATATGTATCTTAATCAGGCTTTTGAACGGTTAACAGGATATTCTAAAGCTTTCATAATGCAGAATAAAGCACCCTATTTCTTTACGGATGTTTTGATATATCCTGATGACCTCAGTAAATATATGAGATATTATTCTAATAGTAAATGCAGAATGGTAAAGTTAAGAATTTTGACTGAAAATAAAAATATTAAACTGATAAAATTGAACAAAAATTTTATTGAATATAAAGGGAAAAAATGCAAGCTTACACGTATTGAAGCGATTAAATAATAATGGTAATTGAATATAAAATATATAAATCGCTTATAAAATAATAGAGCAGATAGGTGAAAGTATATTGCAGAATTAACCGGAATAAAACTAAAGCTGAATATTAAACAGCTCTTTAATGTCAGAAGATACTGATATAAAAAAACAGAGTAATAAAAAAATAAAGCTTAAGATAAAAATAATTATGTAAATTTGTAAAAAACCTGATAGTATTCCAATTAGGATAAAACTCAGTGGTTTCAAACTAATAAACATTGTATTCTGCACTCCGAAAAACCTACCTCTGTAACTGTCATCAACTCTTTTTTGAAAAATAGTTGATATCGGAACATTGACCAGCGAATCAAAAATCATTCTGAAAAACGATACAATGCAGAAAAATATAAAAATATTTGTGCTGGTTAACTGTTTTTGAATACCGGGGATTATTGGAATCCCATAAAGTATTGATGTTAATGCAAGACCAAATAATCCGGCAATGAATATAAAATAAAACAGTTTCTTTCTGCGGGGAAGAAATGAGATAACAAACATTCCGGCTAAAGCTCCTATGGAAAAAGCTGCTCCAAGATAACCGAAATCAGCAGCATTTAATTTTAAAGAAAATTTTATAATCTTTGGAAGAAGAATTGCAAAAAAAGGATCAGAAACAAAAATTAGAGCACCGGCAAAAATCAATGCAACTACTAAGGGCCTTCTGTTTTTCACATAAAAAAATCCTGATTTTAAATCCGCTGTAAATTTAGATTTTACCTTGTTTGTTGTATACCTTGTTCCGTTGTCTGCAGGTATATTAATAAACATTTCAGAGATACCTGACAATATAAATGAAAATCCGTTAACTGTGAAAACTCCTACAATTCCTATTTTGTAATATAGAATTCCTGCAGCGGCAGCTCCGATAATTAGAGGTAGATGAAAACATATCCCGGCTATTGAGTTTGCTTTAAGCAGGTCTTCAGATCTGACAATATTCGGGATTGTTGCATTAACTGCAGGGATAAAAAAAGTGTTGAAAAAAGCGCAGATAAAAGTTATAAAAAATAACGAAAAAAGCGGATAGAAATGAAAATATGTAAGCAAAGTCAATAATAAAATCAAAACTCCTTTAATTAAATCAACACCGACTATAATCAGTTTTCTGTCTAATCTATCAACCCATACACTTGTAAGAGGACCAAAAATTATTGAAGGGATAAGGCTGCAGGAAAAAAATAAAGCGAGGTAAAAACCGGATTTGGATGCTCCTGCAATATTTAGAATGAACCACACTACAGCTACAGATTGAACAGCATTTCCTAAATTTGATACAAACTGTCCCTGAAATAATAAAAAAAAATTCCTATTGCTGTAAAGTTTCTTTTTTGTCTTATCTGAACAAACAACGTTTTTAATTATATTTTTCATTTTGAGATTAGTTTTTTATGACTATGCTAAATTTAACACCGAAAATCTTAATAAGGCAATATTATACTAAATTGATTTAAAACCATTTGAATTTTTTGATTTAGAAATAAAATTAACTTATATGTTACTTTGAGTTAACATTGTTGGAAACTTTATTATTTCATATTGAAAAATAATAATCTTTAATCATGAAGTGAATATATGAAAATATACTTTGACAGGATAAATAAGTACCGTAATGATTGCGGTATATCGGTAAAGGGGTTCGGCAAGCTTCTTGAGGTTAGCAGAACCACTTTATGGAAATGGGAGAAAGGGCAGCTGATTCCTTCTGAAAATACAGTTAAAAAAATTGCCAATATCCTGAATGTATCTGTAAGTGATATATCTGATATGCCAGAACCTGTACAGGTTTCTCAGCACAGTTTTTCTGGAGTAGTGGATTCCTGGCTTGGGCTTACTGAGATTAATGACGAAGCTCATCAGAAGCAGATAGCTCTTGTTATGGACACAATCAAAAATCTGAACAATAAACTGAATCAGTCAGTTCTGATAATCAAAGCACTTTTGGATTCAATGGAAACAATGTTTTACATAAAAGATTCAAGGTTGAAATATTTGACGGCAAATGCTTCTTTTCTGAAAAATGTTTCCTATGACCCTGAACTTCCTGTTCTGGGAAAAGATGATTATATGTTTTTTTCAAATGAAGAAGCAAGAAAAAATACAGAAGAGGACAGAAAAATATTTCAGACCGGACAGTCCATACTGAGAAATGAACGTATTATTCCCGGATGTAGAAAAACAAAATGGGGTATTGTATCAAAGCTTCCGGTTTTTGACTCAGAGCATAGGATCGTAGGTGTAATTGGTACATTTATAGATATAACAGAGAGAAAAAAATCAGAGGAAATCAGGGAGATGCTTCAAAAAAGCATAGAGGAAGTATCTATAGGGGTAAGTATAATAGATGCGGTGACTGATGAATTCCTATATATAAGCAAATCTCCTGAAATGCTTGCGGAGGATTACGGTTATCCAAAGGAAAAATTCATTAATAAAGTGAAAAATTTTTTCATTAATACAATGATACATCCTGATGACAGATATATGCATACCCAGCACAAAGGAAGCTATACCCGCAATTTCAGGTACAGAATAATAAAGGGGAATGGAGAAATAATGTGGCAGGAATCTTTTGATTCAGAGATTACATTCAATAACAAAAAAGGAATTCTGTGGATTTGGCGGGATGTTACTGAAATTGTTAAAGAAGAAGAAATGAGGAAGCTTCTTAAGAAATGCGTTGAAGAAATATCTCTCGGCTTAAGTATATTTGATCCTGTTCAAAGTAAATTTTTGTATATGAGTAAATCTCCTGAAGCTATTGAAAAAGAATTTGGATATTCAAGGAAGGAATTTATCGGTAGAGAACGGGAATTTTTTATAAATAAAGTTGTCCATCCTGATGACAGAAGTTTAGTGCAGGATGGAGAAAGAACTCGTAACTACAGATACAGAATTATAAGGGCTGATGGTGAAATAAGATGGTATGAAACATTTGATTCAGAAGTAACATTTAATAACAGAAAAGGAACACTTGGGATTGGAAGGGATATTACTGATGTTGTTGAATCAGAAGAAAAAATCAGGTTGCTGGAAGCTTGTCTTGATTCCACTGGAAATATGGTCACAGTAACTGATGATGTTGCCAGAAAGTTCATTTATTTCAGTAAAACAACTTTTAAGGCAATGTCTGGCTATCCTATTGAAGAGATAAATGAAATTGATAATGTGGAAACTTTTTTGTCTAAATACTGTCATCCTGACGATTTGCATAAACACTATTTTGAAATTAATCCGCTGGAAACTGATACCCATGAATGGCGGATGATTTGTGCTGACGGCAGAATAAAATGGATAAGAACTACCGTTTCTCAATTAAGAGACAGTAGTGGAGTTGTACTTTATACACTATCTTCAAGTATTGATGTATCAAAGAGTTATAAATATAAAGAGAAAAAGATATATAAACTTCTTAAAGAGGAATTTAAAGAACTTTCTCCATCAATTTTATGGTCCTTGAAACTTGATAAGAAATCAGACATACACTTTTATAATCATGAACAAATAGGAAATAATTTTAATGACCTAGAGGATTATCTGGACTCAAAGGGGCAATTTATATCAGTTTTTGACCAATTTACACGGAAACATATACATTTAAGTAAAAAATCTTTTCTTAGAATTTCAGGCTATTCTCGGGAAAATAAACCAGATGTTTATCATTGGTCTTCAGGTAAAGAGAGGCATCATCCTGATGACAGAATGAATCTCTTTGTTTGTGCTACTTGGCCGGACACCTATACATATAAATGGAGAATGATCTGTTCAAATGGAAAAATAAAACGTATTATAACTACAAAATCAAGTATCAGGGACAAACACAGCAATCTTCTTTATGTAATAAGTGCAAGCAGTGAAATTTCAGCATTTAGTGATAATCAGTATTTGAAGCTTCACGATGAACTGTTTGAAACTACTCTTGACGCCGCAATTGATTGGAATGCTTCTAAAGAAGATATTGTTTTAAATTATTTAAGTGATGAAATTGAACTGATAACAGGATATCCAAAGCAGGAGTTTATCAATGGAACTCGCTCTTTGCAGGCAATACTACATCCTGACAGTCAGGGTACATTTGAAAGTATATTAAAATCAGAAAAAATTCCGGATAGTTTTGAGTTTAAATTTGTAACATCAGATAATAAAACAGTTAATATGAAAACTTCAATTCTGTCTAAGAAGTCACCTGAAGATGAAACAGTATATTATGGTAAGGCTATTTTGTTGTAAACAGGTAATTATTTAACATTCATCATTTTATCTAACTCTATTTGTCAAACTCAGAAATTGAAGATAAAATTTGTTTCAGGGTATCTGTTTATAGCAAATACTAATTGAATAATTTATTTCTAATCTCACTTACTTAAAATTTAGGAGTATATATTACGGTGAAATATGGAATTATTGGAGTTGGTGCAGTAGGTGGATATTATGGAGGTGTATTAGCCAGTAATAATAAGGATGTTCATTTTTTGCTGCGAAGTGATTATAATCATGTTAAAAAATACGGGTTTATAGTTGATTCTAGTTTGGGAAATTTTACTATACCTAAAGTAAATGCTTATTCAAATTCAAAAGATATGCCTAAATGCGATATTGTAATCGTAACATTAAAAACAACAAGCAATAGACAGCTGTCTGAAATTCTTCCAAACATAGTAAAGAAAAAAGGTATAGTATTTGTTCTTCAAAATGGTTTAGGTATTGAAGAAAATATTTCTAATATTGTATCGGAAGCGACCATTTTAAGCGGAGTGACAAATATTGCCAGTAATAAAATTGGCCCCGGGCACATAAGGCACTTAGATGCAGGTCGAATTACATTCGGTGAATATTTTTTACACTATAAACCGGCTGGAATAACAGAAAATATGAAACTGCTGGCTCGTGAATTTGAACAGGCAGATATTAATTTTATTATGACTGGTAATATTGGAGAGGCAAGATGGGAAAAGTTAGTATGGAATATACCTTATAATGGGGTATCTGTTATTTTAAATGCAACAACAAAACAGATTATGAATAACCTTGCTTCACGAACTCTGGTTAGAGATATGATGCTTGAAGTTATAGCAGGGGCAAATAAATGCAATTTTTCTCTACCAGTTGAATTAGCAGAAAAAATGCTTGATTTTACAGATGACTTGAAAGATTACAAAACAAGTATGATGCTTGATTATAAACTGAAACGTCCACTTGAGCTGGATGCTATTTATTGGGGAGCAATCAATGCTGCAAAATCTGCAGGATATAATATGCCAATATTAAATGCTATAGCTTTACAGTTAGAATATTTGAATAGTAATAACAAATAGCTATAGATTATAATATTACTATCTATTACAGTTTTGTTTTACACTCTTATACTCTACAAAGCTTCCTTTCAGAGTATTACCCTGTTTTGATATTGACGTAACTTCTATACTGGTACTATGCTGTAAATCATTTTGGATGTAATTGAAATCAATATAGAGCAGAATAACTGCTGCCCCAATTATTAATATAAAAAAACATATAAAAATAAGTAGAATGTTATGTTTTATTTTTTCTTTTGTAGTCATAATATCCTCCTGAACATTTAATGTATGAGTTATAAAATTATACAATTAAATTATCAATCAGCTCATTAATCCTAGTCATTATCTTGATATCTTTAACTATTTTTTCGTCACATATTATTTAACTCCTAAATTATATTCTAATAACCCTAAAATAGTATCATTATATATTAATATACTTATGCTATATATAGTTTTCTGTAGTGGAGGACATTAATACTCAATTAATTTATGTACATTGTATTATAATATATAAATTATATACAATGTACAATATGGTAGTTGATGAAGATTAAACTTTGTTGTCATTGCTTATTATGACGCAATAATAAACATAGCAAGTAAACTATGAATTATATTAATCAGCAGAAACGGGCCAAACTCCTTCAAACTTTCCAAGATTTTCGAGAAGTTTTACTGCAATAAATCTACATTTTCTTCCTTTAAATTTTATGTTTTTTCTTGTAACGCTGGTTAATTTGATTTTTCTGTTTTTAGAAACTATTCTAATGGTGTAGTATTTAAGGTCTTCATCTAACTGATATTTTTTCATTTTATCTTTATCTTCAGGATGTATAACTTTCTGCAGCATAAAATCATATGCATATATATTTATTATTTCTTTCTTCGTATAACCTATGATCTTTTCAAAAAAAGTATTGATATACAAATATTTTTTTAAATCGTAATCCAATATTCCTATTCCCACATCAATAAAGTTTGTATAGATTTCCAACAGTTCTTTCAGTTCTTCCTGTTCAACCTGTATTGATATATCCCTCGCTATTCCATAATAATAGGGAATACCTAAAGAGTCTATGACACTCCTGTAGTGTTTATCTTCTATCCATCTGTACCCGCCTAAAATATTCTTTATTCTATATTTTTTTTTGATATAATCTGTTTTTAAATCTTCCGGTTGTATCGTCGCCTGTTTTATGTCATCAGGGTGTACTAGATTATACCACAGTTTGGGATCTTCATAAAATTCTACTTTTTTTCTGCCTGTAATTCGTTCAATCCCTCTGCTTCTATATATAAATCTGTCAGGGTTTAAAGTTCTGATATAAATATAATCTTCCATTTCATTCAGCAGGGTATCAAGCTTTTCAAATCTGTCAAGAAGTTTCTTAATATATGTAATATCATGTATTGAACAGACAATTGATTCAATTCTTTTATCTTCTTCAATAAGGGGAAATATGTTTATAAGTCCAGTCTTTCTGTTTTTTGTTCCAGGTATTGAAATTTCCCTATTTCGTACGGGCTGTAAGGTTTCTAGAACTTCCTGTTCATACTTCATTATGTTTTTAATTTCTTTGAAGTCAAATATTTCAGATGCTTTAGTACCTATAACATCATTTTTTGAATATAAACCGGTCTGATTGATAAATTCATCATTCACATAACTATAGCGGAGCCCTATATCTTTGGCATAAATAATTATTGGTGCCAGGTTTAAGGTTTTTTTATAGTTTGATGCTCTTCGTTTCTGAATTTCTATCTGGCGTTTTGTCTGTTTTACTTTATTTTCCAGGCCTATTACTGCTTCTATATTAATCTCAGGAATTTCTCCGTAGTTTTGAATTATATTATTAATTTCATGAAGGTATTTTTCTACTAACAGGTCACCTGATAAAGTATCAATTCCAGTATTTGAAGATTTTTTATGGATAGGAACCAGTTCTTCAAGATCGGAAATTTCAGAAGGGCTTATTTCCAAAATCATTGCCATAAGCCTTACATCTCCTGCTGAAGGATTTCGTTCTCCATTTTCCCATTTATGAACGGCATTGTAGGATCTTTCAATGGAGTTTGCCAGGGTGGATACTGATATTTTTTTAGATTTGCGTATCTCTCTGAATAATTCTTTGTAAAACTTCATTCATTTACTCCTGACAGTAAAAAGCTGATTCATTTCAGTGTATTTGTTATTCTAATTAAATTATACTGAATTATATACAATGTTCAATGCATATATATAGTTGAACATTGTATAGAATTTAAAAAATAAGATATGTATATCATTATCATATATAAAATCACGGAAAATGTTTATAAATAAACCAGCAGCAGAGATCATTTTTTAATTTGCGTGAATATATTTTATAATTTTTTGATATAGCCTAAAAGTTAATGTGATGCTAAAGCAATTTCCTGGATGGAGTCATGATGCTTCGTTCTAAACTGTGGGGTTTCTGAATTATCATTAAAACTTTATTAGAAATCTTTGATTATAACTTCTGTTTGTTTATATTTAGATATGATATATTATACAATGACTTAAGGGGGAGGTTGTTAATTATGTTTGACAAAATGAAAACTGAATCGAACTGTTTTTTATGTAATTTCAACAAAGTTGATATAACTCCGGATAAACCTGTTTATCTCTCTGGGTTTGCGAACCGCAGTGATAAGTCAAGCGGTATACATTTACCTCTTCTTTCACTTTGTTTACTAGTAGGTGGTGGAAAAAATAGAGTATGTATTATATCAAATGATTTTATGGAACTTGCTCCTGAAATAGTTGAATTTATATCTGAACAGATAGCAAAAAAAACTGAACTCGATAAAACAGACATTTTTATTCATTCAATACATACTCATTCTGCACCTGTTATGTCTGAAATGTTGCTGAAAAATACTTCAAGCAGTGGGAATGACATTTACAGGGAACTTACGATTCAGAAAATAATTGATAATGCGGTAAAAACGGTTAATGAGAAGGAATCATATACAAAATGCAGTTTGAAAGTAGGTGTAGGGGAGTCTGCATTGGGTATATGTCGTAGGGCAATTGACCCTGAAACAGGTTTGTCAGTTATTGGAAAAAAAAGCAGTAGCAATGCAAAACAGAAACTGTATGTTATGGAGTTTAAAGATACGTCAGGAAAACCGTACATAACTGCAGTTAATTATGCCTGCCATCCAGTTACACTTCATGAGAACAATCTTGCAGTTTCTTCTGATTATGTAGGTGTTGCAAGAAATAAAATAGAAGAAAAATTGAACTCCAATGTTATTTTTCTGAATGGCGCAGCTGGGGATATTAACCCTGACTTCCCTATGGGAAATGATACAGAAATAACATCAGAAGCTGGGCGTTTACTGGCTGAGGATGTTTTAAGATTATCTTATAAAAACATTGATTATGCTGGTATTATATCAGAATGTATTGAGTTACACTTACCTTATAAAAACCGGAATATGACCTCTTCTTTTATTGATGATGAAGTTGAGAGAAAGTCTTCAGAAAAGACTGACTTTTATGATTGGCCTACTGACTTGAAAAGTTGGGCTGAAACTATGAAGGCAAAGCTTGACAAAGGACAGCTCATTAATTATAGGAAAACAAAAATAGGAGCGGTGAAACTAAGTAATATTATACTCTTTTTTTCGCAGGGAGAAATATTCAGCAAATATCAGGATGAACTTAGAAGCCAATTCCCTGAATATGCTGTTCTCTTTGTCGGTTATACAGGCTGTGAAGCAGGATATCTGCCTGATTATGATTCTTTTAAGAATGGAGGCTATGAGGTGGAACAGGCTTATGTATATCTTCTTGAACCATCACCTTTAAGCATAGAATCGTGTAATATATATGCGGAAAAATCAAATCAGTTAATTTGCGATGTTATAAAATAGAATGTAATTTGCTTTATTAATGAGGGGATAAATGGAAGTACCAGAGAAGACTAAACAGCCAATCACTTTTATAGCTATCTTTATCATTATTGTTTCATCATTAGGAGGATGCCTATACGGACTTGATATAGGCATTATAGGCGGTTCTATTGGGTTGATTAAAAAGGAAATGCATCTCTCAAATTTACAGATTGGATGGATTGTAGGTGCAGTTCTTTATGGCACAGCAATAGCTACACTCTTGGCTGGGATGGCGGCAAATAAATTTGGGCGTAAAAAACTAATCATAACATCTTCCGTAATATTCATTATTGGTATTTTTATCTCAACTGTTTCTTCTGGTTTTTACTCGCTGTTAAGTGGAAGACTAATCATGGGATTCGGTGTTGGTATTGCTGGTATTGTTATACCTCTTTATATTACTGAATCTACTCCGGCAGTTATACGAGGGAGAGCTGTAGCATGTTTTCAACTTTTCATTACATTGGGAATTCTGTTTGCTTATCTTATAGGTCTGATATTTATAGAAAGCGGTAATTGGAGAGTTATGTACGCAGTACTGGCAATCCCCGGGATAATTTTATTTGTATGTGCTTTTATGCTACCCGAGAGCCCTTCATGGCTTTTTATGAAAAATATGTTTGAGAAATCAAAAAAAACATTGATAAGGATTCACAAAAAAAACATTGCGGATAAAATTTTTACTGAAATGGAAGAACTACAGAGCTTAAAAAAACATGATAAATCGGACTCTATTTTTAAAAAGGCGTATATCATACCGTTTCTTCTGGCATTTTTTATTTCATGCTTAACTCCGGCTACTGGAATTAACAGTATATTGCAGTATGCACCTTTTATTTTTGAACAATCGGGTGTGCATTCTCCTTTTATAACCATGATGCTGGGCTCAGGTGTTGTGGGAATAAATGTTATAATGACTATTATAGCCGTTACACTGATTGATAAACTTGGGCGAAAACCGCTGCTTAAAATCAGTACTGGATGCGTATTCGGGAGTTTAATTTTACTGGCTGCTGCTTCATATATGCCCGTTTCTACTGTCAAAATAACTCTGCTTACAGTTGGAATGCTTGGGTATATAGCATCCTTTGCTGTTGGTTGCGGTGTAGTTGTATGGCTGACAATGAGTGAACTCCTGCCTTCTAAAATACGTGCCATGGGGCTTGCTGTATGTCTTTTTGCCAACTCTCTGCTGGCTTCAGTTCTTTCTACACTTTTCCTTGTAATAAAAGCCCATCTTGGTTATGGAGGCCTTTTTCTCCTATTGGCTGCATTTACACTAATATACTTTATTATAGCAGCATTTTTTCTCCCGGAAACAAAGAATAAAACGATTGAAGAAATAGAAAAATCTTTTAGGAAATAATCTGTTTATTTATAACCATCTTTGCATTTAAAAATAAAATGATTTGATAATACAGAAACAATAAATATATATTAATCACTTTATTGTTTATTAATTAAATCATAAAGGAAAAGTTGGTATTATGATAAAGAAAATCATTGGCTTGCTTCTAATTGGAGTACTTGCTTGTTTTTTAGCTGGGTGTTCTAAAAATGATAATAAGAGTGTTGCTAAAAAAGATAATAATTTGATTATTTTTCATGCTGGTAGTTTAAGTGTTCCTTTAAGTCAAATGAAAAAAGCATTTGAAAAGAAATATCCTGGAACAAATATTATTATGGAAGCTGCAGGAAGTAGAATGTGTGCAAGAAAAATAGCAGATTTGAACCAGAAATGTGATGTAATGATGTCTGCTGACTATTCTGTAATAAACCAGATTCTTATTCCTAAATATGCATCCTGGTCATTAAAATTTGCGAATAATCAAATGGCTGTTGTTTATACTAAAAAATCCAAGTATGCCAATGAAATTAATAGTAGTAACTGGTATAAAATTCTCCAGAAAAAAGGAGTAGTATGCGGTCACTCCAACCCAAATGATGATCCCTGTGGATACAGGGCATTATTGACTATGAAATTAGCATCAATTTATTATCATGATAAAGGTTTATTTCAGAAAATAAATGATAAAAAAGGCGGCATGGTAGTGATGAGACCTAAAGAAACAGATTTACTGTCTCTTCTTGAAGTTGGGCAGATAGATTATATTTTTCTATATAAATCAGTAGCTGAACAGCATCATTTAGAATATGTTGAACTGCCTCCTCAGGTAAATTTGGGAAGTATGAAATATGCTGATTACTATAAGCAGGTAAAAGTTGAGGTTTCAGGTAAAACACCGGGAAGTAAAATTACAAAATACGGTGCACCGATGTTGTATGGTTTAACCATACCTAAAAATGCTCCTAATCCAAAATTGGCAATGAAATTTGTTGAATTTGTGATGAACAAAAATGAAGGTGGAAAGATTATGGAGGAAAATGGTCAGAAATCTGTAGTTCCTGCAAAAACTTCTACATACAACGAACTGCCTCAGGCATTGAAAAAATATGCGTTTAAATAGATAATTGTTAATTGTTAATTGTTAATGATTAATGATATACTGTTATAAAATACAGCTCAGATTAATAATCTGGGCTGTATGGTCAATACCTTTCAGATTAATTATGATAATTATATATCTATAACACGCACTCAGTGCAATTGTATAATAACTATGAAATCCGTTAAAAATTTAAGTATATTTCAGATTATCCTTATTCTATTTGGAGGTTTGATTTTACTTTTTGTAGTAGCTCCTATTCTGTCGATGTGTCTGAGCACAAGTGTAAAAACACTGGTGAAAACTGCAGCTGAAGAAGAAGTCTATAAAAGTATATGGCTTACGTTATGGACATCTATGGTGGCAACAATTGTTTTTTCAATTCTGGCAGTACCTTTTGCTTATTTGCTAGCCAGAAAAGATTTTCCTTTTAAACGATTAATATGCGGGATTATTGATGTGCCGATTGTTATTCCCCATTCAGCTGCCGGTATTGCGCTTCTAGGAGTTGTTTCCAGAAATTCAATTGCAGGGGAGGCAGCCAGTAAAATAGGTATTAATTTTATTGACCATCCAATAGGAATAATGATTGCTATGGCATTTGTAAGCCTGCCGTTTTTAATAAACGGTGCAAGGGAAGGTTTTGAAAGCGTTCCTCTACAGCTTGAAAAAACTGCATATACGTTAGGAGCATCTCAGACTAAGGTTTTTTTTACTATTAGTATACCGCTGGCATGGCGTGCTATTTTGTCAGGTTTTGTTATGATGTGGGGGCGTGGATTAAGTGAATTTGGTACAATTGTAATTATTGCATATTACCCAATGGTAACGGCAGTATTGATTTATAACCGATTTACTGCATATGGATTAAAATATGCACAGCCTGTTGCTGTCCTTTTTGTCATAGCCTGTTTAATAATATTTATATTTCTCAGATTATTGTCAATTGAGCGGAAAAAGAAAAATAATCTTATTAGATATAAGTAAATAATTATTAATTATAAATTATTGAAGTATGAGAGAGAATATAGTAAAAAATATAAGTTTTGCTTTTTCCATAAGAATTGTACGTCTTTATCAGTACTTATGTAATCATAAAAAAGAGCATGTTTTATCAAAGCAGCTTTTAAGAAGTGGTACAAGTGTTGGGGGGATGGTCCGTGAAGCTGAACATGCAGAATCAAAATCAGACATTAACAATTTAACATTTACAATTAATAATTAATTAAATATTATGCTGAAACTAGAATCTATTAGTAAAAAATTTCCTAATTTTGAACTTCAGAATATTAATCTTAATATTGAAGAAGGTGAATATTTTGTTTTATTAGGTAAATCAGGTTCAGGTAAGAGTCTTATCTTAGAGTTGATTTCTGGTTTGCAGGTTCCTGATAAAGGAGATATCAAAATTCATGATAATTCTATATTAAGAAAAAATATTCAAAGAAGAAATATAGGCCTGGTTTTCCAGAATCATTCTTTGTTTCCTCATATGACAGTTAAAGCTAATATCTTTTTCGCAGTAAAAAAATGTAAAAATAGAGATCAATTTATCAAAAATATAAATAATGTTATAGATATATTAAAAATACCTCATTTGTTGAATAGATATCCTGCAACACTTTCTCTGGGAGAATCACAAAGAGTCGCATTAGCCAGAACTCTTGTCACTAATCCATGTTGTTTACTGCTTGATGAACCGCTGTCTTCTCTAGATACTCAAACAAAAACAGAGATAAGGAGCCTTCTGAGAAAAATTAATAATGGATACGTTTATTTTGGAGAGGAAAACAGAGAAAAACCAAAAACAATTCTTCATGTTACGCATGATTATGAAGAAGCTCTGGCATTGTCGTCCAGAATTGCTGTAATAGAAAATGGTGTCATCTCGCAAGTTGGTAAACCGAGTGATATTTTCAGGCATCCTAAATCTCAGTTTATAGCTAAATTTATAGGGATAAAAAATTTTTATAGAGGATGTATAAAAAAAATTGACAATAATACATCAATTTTTACAGTGTACAATGAAAACGATAATTCCTCAGGTATAAGTGATATTAATTTTTATATTTCTACACCAGAATATAGTGGTGATTCAGGATGTGTTATTTTAAGAAGTGAAGATATTACCTTGTCCAACAGGTTTTTAGATTCCAGTGCAAGAAATGAATTCAAAGGAAATGTAATAGATATTGAAAAAGTAAAAACCGGTGTAGAAGTAACTGCTGATATTGGCGGTGCACTGATATCTGCTTTAATAACTGAAACTTCTTTAAATAAGCTTGAAATAAAATTATACAAAGAAATATGTCTTAGCTTCAAAGCAAAAGCGACACATTTTATTGGTAATTAAAGAATAATAAGACTTCAAAGAATGCTTTGTTTCTGTCGCATGTTATATTTATTCACTATAGTTTTTGTTCGTATATTTTATAGTAATATTTAAACAGAGATTTTATCGGCTTATGAAAAAATTTGATCCTGAACAGGCATTATCTGAAGTTAAAAGAGAGTTTGGCGAACATGGCGGTGTTGCTCCTTCAATATCAAGGGCATCTACTTTTACTGTTATGGATGCAGGCACAATGCCTGATATTTTTGAAGGTTTAAGGACTCCTAAACAGGACGGATGTTATCTTTACAGCAGACATTTCAATCCAACCGTTAATATTTTAGATAGATATCTAGCAGCAATCGATGATACTGAGGCTGCTCTGAGTACAGCAAGCGGTATGTCAGCTATATCGTGTTCAATTCTTCAGATCTGTAGGGTAGGGGATCATATAGTAGCCAGCAATACTATTTACGGCGGAACTCACGCTCTTTTTAATGAACTTTTTAGAGAAATGGGGATTCATACTACTTTTGTAGATCCGGCTGATAACCGTGCTTTTGAAGCTGCTATTACGCCAAAAACTAAAATTATTTTTACTGAAACTGTTTCTAATCCTACTTTAAAAGTTGCTGATATTCCGGGAATATCTAAAATTGCGCATAAGCATAATTTAAAATTAATTGTAGATAATACTTTTACTCCAATGATTATTTCACCTGCAAGACTTGGAGCTGATATTGTAGTCTACTCTATGACCAAGTTTATTAACGGCGCCAGTGATCTTCTTGCCGGCGCTGTTTGTGCTAGCAAAGAGTTTATTAATGAATTAATGGATTTACATACCGGGCGCGTAATGCTTTTAGGACCTACAATTGATCCAAGAGTTGCATTTGATTTAATACAGAGAATTCCTCATCTTGGAATTAGAATGAGGGAACATAGCAGACGGGGTATTGCTGTCTCTGAGAAACTGCAGGATTTAGGCGTATCTGTCTCTTATCCTGGATTAAAAGAACATGCTCAGCATAAACTTTTCACTTCAATGATGAATGAGGCTTATGGTTATGGAGGCATAATAACAATTGACTGTAAGACAAAAGAGAAGGCCCATACTGTGATGTCTGAACTTCAAAATGCTGAACATTTTGGATTAATGGCTGTTTCATTGGGATATTTTGATACTTTGATGAGCTGTTCTAGTTCAAGTACCTCTTCTGAAATTTCAGATAGAGATCAGGCTGAAATGGGACTGTCTCATGGACTCCTAAGAATTTCAATAGGCATAACAGGCGCTTTGGAATTCAGGATTGAACAGATTGAAAGAGCAGTTAAAAAGTTATTAATATAAAATTTATTTTAATGATGCTGGTAGATGCTCAGGAGCATATCACACTATCTGTCAATGTTCAAACGTTTCTGCATATGTGGGAGAATTATTGAGAATTAGACTGATAGCTTTCCAGAGAATAAAAGAGAATTTTTCCTTTAGATTTTCTCTCAATTTCAAGCATTTGCTGATTGGTAAGTTTTGGATCATTACTCGCTAAAACAGCACTTGTAAGTTTTATGTTAAATACATTTAATACTGGTGATTTAGTAAACCTATATTATTAACTCTAAAATAAAAGCCTATAGAAATAATTATTATTTGTATGTTCTTTTATTACTTTATTTTTTATTCTTTCAGGAATGTCATTAGGTGAAATATTACCTCTGCTAATTTTATCTTGAATATGACCAGAGACTGCCTGCCTCTTTATGTTATCAGGGGAAGTAGTAATATTATTGTTTATATTGTTTCTCATTATATGTCTTTGTTGGATAGTGTTTCGATTCGCCGGTGTTCTGTTTAAAAAATTTTATCGATTTCTGATATTTGGATTTCTTGTTTTGGGTTTGTTATTTTTTCCTCTGCTTATTCTATTCTTGGATATTGATGAATTTCCTCTATTTCCTTATTCTATTAGTTGAGTATCAAAATTGTTGGCAAATGATATTTGAAATGAAGAAGCAACGTAAAAAAATATATGCACAAGCATACTATTGCTATAAATAAAAGCCTGCCATATAATTTTCATTACAAGTGCAAAAATCATAAACAAATAAAAAAGGCTTCTTCTTAATATGTTCAAAAGTTTTTGTAATTATTTTTTCTACTTCAGTAGTGCATTAATTTTAATATCAGTATTTTCATGTTCAAGCACTGATACAGCTACAGGATCATATCAGTCAGTAAAAGTATATGAAAAACCGTTATTCAGTAAAATTGTAAAAAAATCTATAGCATATGAAGGAGTTGCGAAAAATCCAGTTATTATTGTTCATGGATTTTTAGGTTCTAAACTTCAAAATTTGGAAACAGGGAAGGATGTATGGGGGTATATATCTAATTATCAGCTTATAAGGGGGTATTCTGATAAACAATATCGCGAAATGCACCATCCAATGGATTATGGAGTAAAGCTTAAAGATATTAAGAGTAATGTAAAACCGGTTTCTATGCTGAATGATTTTGATGTTAAAATTTTCTTCATGAAATTCAGTCTCAATGCATATAACGGAATGATAAATGTTCTTGAGCATGCAGGATATGTTTCAGAAGGAGTATCAAATGATAGGAATAAAAAATATGATAATTTATTTCAATATTATTATGACTGGAGGAGGGACAATGTCGAAAATGCTTCCAATCTCCATGATTTTATTCTTGAAAAGAGAAAATATATGCAGGATAAATATGCTGAAGTTTACGGTATAAAAGATTTCGATGTTCAGTTTGATATTGTAGCTCATTCTATGGGAGGGCTTGTAGCAAGGTATTACCTCAGATATGGGAATCAGGATATGCCTGAAGGCGATTTACTACCCAAACTTGACTGGAGAGGAGGAAAATATATCGATAAGGTCATAATTGTAGGAACTCCGAATGCCGGTTATCTGGATACAGTTATTGAAATGACGGACGGATTGAAAATTAATCCCAAAGCTCCTGCTTATCCGCCTGCCGTTATAGGGACGTTTCCATCTTATTATCAGATGATGCCTCTATTAAGTACAAAATCAGTGGTTTATGAAGATGATTATGAGGGAAAGCCTGTTAATTTATTTGACCCTGATATATGGATAAAATTGAAATGGGGTATTGTTGATCCGAATCAAGATGATATTCTGAAAGTTCTTTTACCTGAGGTTAAATCCAAAAAAGAAAGACGTAAAATTGCAGTAGATCATTTAATTAAATGTTTAAAAAGAGCAAAAAAATTTACAGATGCTTTGAAAGTGGTCAGTACACCTGAAGTCGGAGTAACGAAATTTCTTTATCTTGGCGATGCAGTGAAAACTTCCAGTAGAGCTACTGTAAACAAAACTACAGGGAAACTGAAAGTTGTTGAATACGATTCGGGGGACGGAAAAGTATTGGCATCCAGCGCCATTATGGATAATAGAGAAGGGCAGAAATGGAGTCCATTTTTCAGTTCACCGATAAACTGGAAAGAAATATATCATCTTAAAGCGGCGCATATGGGGATTACTGAATGTTATACATTTGCTGATGATATTACATATAATTTACTTATTACTCCTACTGATAAACAGAGAGAAAGAATCGCGTACATAAAAAAAGCAGAGCAGCAAACTAAGAAAAAACGATAGCAGACTAAATGTTTATGATACCATATTAAATTTAGATTTTTAACAAAAATACAGGATTAAAATTATGGATGCACTATTTACACTGTTTCTTGTACTTTTTATTTCTTTGATAGTAACTCGTATAGCCACCACTGCTCTTGTGCAGACAGGAATGTCAAAAGAAATGGCACGTTTACAATCCAGGTCAGCTTTGACAGGCTGTGGATTTACGACAATAGAATCGGAAAAAATGGTCAATCATCCAATAAGAAGAAAGATTCTCATGAGAATTATGCTTTTTGGCAATATTGGAGTGGTTGCAGCTCTTTCAACTACAGTAATTGGATTTATGGATGGTGGAACTGGTACTGAATCATATTTGTTTAAGATTATATTAACTATTATTGGGTTGTTAGTTTTGTATGTAATAAGTAAAAGTAAAATTTTTGATTATTATTTAACTAAGTTGATTAGTAAATTCTTGAAATTTTATTTCAAAGGTTATGAGTTTGATTATGAACATATTCTGCATCTTTCCAATAATTTTAAAATAGCAGAACTATATGTTAACAAAAAAGATTGGTTTGCTGGTAAATCAATTGGTAGCATTGAATCCAGTTCTGATGGAATTAAAATATTGGGAATTCAACATAAAACAGAAGAATATATAGGTTTTCCAAATTCAAACTTACAAATAAAAAGAAATGATACAATAACTATTTACGGTAAAAAAAGGTCTATTTATAACTTTAAAAAAATGCTTTAAATATTTTTAGTTCACATTTTCTTAATGGTTAATAAATTCTGCATATCCTGCTGTATTATATCATAAGTCGATGAATTTGAAGTTTTAAATTTTGCCAGTGTAATTTCTTTTGACCATTTATCACTGTTTTTACCTATACGATATTTTCCTTTTAAAATATATAGATTTTTATCCAGTTGAATCGTCTTCAATTTAACGGTTACTTCTTTTTTTATGAATAGTTTTGAAACCTGGTAATGTACGGAGCACTGTCCTCCTTTGTGAGGGAATCTGTTTCCTACATTCACTGTAATTGTATATTTCCCTATATTACCAGATGGTATTTCATTGGATAGTGCAGTGAGTTTTATGCCGTTATCAGTAGATTTATCCAATTTTACCATTTTTATCGGGACATCGTTTTTTATCAGATTTACCTGTGGTGAAATCGTTGCAGATAAAAAAGTGAATGAACTGATTAATAATAAACTGCTAAATAGAAAAACTATATATTTTTTATTCATGCTGAAAACCTTTATTTACAGGAGATGAAGTGAACGGAGGAACTATATTTCTTTCTGTTCTTCCTCTTATTAATGCATCCGGATTCATATCGATATATTTTATTAGAATATTAAGGTTTCGAATCATTTCCCTTGTTGTACTTAATGTTTCAGGAATATTTGATTCACGTAGATTTTTTCTGGTTTCGTTAGCTAGTAAGCCAAAATCGATAACAGCTTTTTTAACGTTATTTGTCATTTCATCAACTTTGTCTTTATTTATCACTTCACTAAATGTATTGGTCATATTTTTTAGATTACTGCTGATATCTCCGATATTTTTAATTGCTAATTGAGCATCTTCGAGCATATTAGCGATTGAAGCCTGTGGAATTGAAGGAATATAAAGAGGATGATTTTTTGGTATAAATATCTTTTCAGGGTTATCAAATTTACGTTTTTTTAAATCAACGTTTTTAATTTCTACATACATTTGACCAGTAATACCTTCATATTGCAGCTGGCATCTCATTCCTGCTGCAATTTGATTCTGGAGATTTTCCTCAAAATATTTTTTCATTTCAGATACTTTAATTTTTATATCTGAACTTTTTATAAAAGTAGTAGGATCAAATTCCATGAAAATATAGATGTAACTGCCCTGCATGCCTATCTGAATTCTGGTGACATGGCCGACCGGAACTCCCTTGATTTTTACTTTAGCTCCTTTTGATAAACCCTGAACAGAGCCTGTAGTAGCTGTCATAAATTGAATTTTAGGTAGAAAATATTTCCATACACCAAGTGACATTAAAGCAATTATCAATAATACTATAAATAAAATTGCTAAAAAACCGACTTTATATTTATTTCCTTTATTTGCCATGTTTATCCTCTTAAATTTGAACGGTTCAGAAATTCTTTAACCCATTTATTTTTTGAATTTCTTTTTAATAATCTAGGATCGCCCTCTTCAATTATCCCTTTAATCTTTTTATCTAAAATAATAACTCGATCTGCTACAGTGAAAATACTGTCAAGTTCATGTGTTACTATCACCATAGTGCAACCTAAGGAGTCTCTGAGTTCAAGCAGTAATCTGTCAAGTTCAGCAGATGAAATTGGATCCAGTCCTGCAGACGGTTCGTCAAAAAACAGAATTTGAGGATCCAGAGCCATTGCTCTGGCAAGGCCGGCTCTTTTTTTCATACCTCCACTTATTTCAGAAGGAGAAAAATTTTCAAAACCTGCTAAACCAACAAGGCTGAGTTTCATTTTGGTAATTCCATCAATCGTTTTTTGAGAAAGGTCTGTAAATTCTTTCAGAGGCATTGCCACATTTTCTGCAAGAGTCATAGAACTGAAAAGTGCACCTGACTGATAAAGAACACCAAAGTCAAGAAACATCTCATCTTTTTCTTTTTCTGATGAGTTAACAATGCTTTTATCGTTTATCAGGATATCGCCTTTTAATGGCTCAAAAAGTCCTATCATGTGTTTAAGTGTTGTACTTTTGCCACACCCAGAACCTCCTAGTATAACAAATATTTCACCTTTTTTTACAGAAAAGTTCAATTTATCAAGAACAATAAAGTCTTTATAACC
Source organism: Victivallales bacterium (assembly GCA_036011305.1). Classification (GTDB taxonomy): domain Bacteria; phylum Verrucomicrobiota; class Lentisphaeria; order Victivallales; family GWF2-38-69; genus DASCNA01. The sequence continues at coordinate 2,771 of DASCNA010000142.1, read as the reverse complement.
TATTGTCAGATCCTTAACTTCAATTACTATTTCTTTATCATCTTTCTGCATATCAATATGAAATTCCCATTAATCCTAGTATTTGCGGGTAGGAGAATGTAAAAACAAAGTCCGCCACGATTACCAGCAGAATACTGGTTACTACGGCTGATGTAGTGGATTTCCCGACACCTTTTGCATTGTTTTCTGTTTCAATGCCTCTAAGGCATCCGACAACTGCAATAATTATTGCAAAGACAACTCCCTTGGATAGTGATTCAACAAAACAGGCTGGAGAAAGTACTGATAAGGTTCTATTGGTATATTCAATAAACGATACATTTGTCAGAGGTACACCTACAGCTAAACCGCCCAGTACGCCAGCAACATCTCCTATCATAGTAAGCATAGGCATTATAATAATCAGTGCCAGCATTTTAGGGATTACAAGTACTCGTGCCGGTTTTATTCCCATAGTAGTCATGGCATCGATTTCTTCTGAAACTTTCATTGTTCCTATTTCCGCAGCATAAGCAGATCCGGCTCGGCCAATACAGATTACTGCTACCATTAGCGGTCCCAATTCACGGACCAATGTGAGTGCTACTAAATCTGCTACATAAACCTCTAAACCAAATACAGCTAACTGCGCAATACTTTGATAAGCGATGATAAGTCCGACAAGAAAGCAGATTAAACAGACTATTGGAATGCCGTCAGTTCCGTTTTTATCCATATAAAAAAGAATATCCTGGTAGTTGAGTCGTCTGGGGTGTGTGATAAAATATCTGATTGCATAGATAACATCGCCGACAAAACCTGCAAAATTTCTAAAATCACCGCAAATTTTATATATGCATTCACCAGCGGTTTCAAAAACAGATACTCTTTTTTCTTTTTTTATTTTTTCAGAAGTGATTTTTCCTGACGAATCTATACCGACTTCAAGCAGCATAGAATTTAATTTTTCATCACTGAGATTTTTAAAATTTAACTTTATATCATGTTCTCTGCAGTTTTCTCCTAGAGATATAATAAAAGACAGCACCGTATAGTTCTGATGCGTTATATCTGTAAGATCAATTAAGATACTTTTTATTTGGTTTGATATTTTTGTGTTTATATGATCAAAATTAGACTGGATTTCCTTAAGGTTAAGCCCAGTTTTTGGCAAACCGCTTATGATAAGTTGACTATCTTCAATATTTGAATTAATCATATTTTGATCCGCATTGTAATTCTATTTGGTTTTAGGTTTTGAATTAGCTTCAACAAGTTTTAGCGCAGAAATAGTCTTGTCGATAGCACTGTTAACAGCAATTTTTAATTTTTCTGCAAACTGATTTGCGCTTACAGCAGGCATTGATTCCTGTATATTAATTATTTCAGTATGTTCTACATCCTGGTTATCACCCTGATATATAGTTATTCTAAGAATCATAGTAATTAATTTTTTATTAAGATCTGCTTCAATACATAGTATTTCAGCATTTAGTTTTAAAGTTTTATTATTTAGATCAATTTCTTTTATATTTTCATTTTCCAGAGCGAGAATAAAATATCTCTTCAGCATTTTGGATGGAGGAGATATCCAGCGGTTAAATTCATCATATTCAAGATGCGTGGGTGATGTTCTGAAAACCATCTTTTCATAATATGGCCCCGTTGTAGTTATTCTATCAACAATTACCGGAGTATTAAATAGTTTTGATTTGTTATCTTTAGGAAAACCAATATCAAAATAGTTTGTTTTAATATCATTTTGAGGAGGGAATATTGAACATCCAGTTAAAATTAACAGTGAAAAAAGCAAAACTAAATTTAAGCTGGACTTAGTTGGAATAAATGATTTCAGCATAATATTTTCCGTATGATTTATCTGGTTTAATATATATTAAAGATTAGGGTCTTCAGAAATACCAATCACCGTTTTGGTACTCTTTTTATACGGATTATATTATAAATGATTGAAAAATCACAACGCTCAATAGTTTTTTTATGAAAGAAATTTAAGTCTACACTTTTTTTATTCTTAGCTTATCTATTTTTTTACTTCTCATATGAGTTCCTGTAGCAATGAAGGCGCATAAGAGAATAATTACTCCTCCAATAATTAGATTTATTCCTGGGCGTTCATTGAGTATGATTATACCAAGTATTATTCCGTAAATCGGCTCTAATGTCAAAATAATATTTGCTTTTGTTGCCGAAATCCTTTTTAAACTGCTGATAAAAAGCGTATTTGCAAAAGCAGTGAATAATACTCCTAAAATTATAATTAATATTAGGTTTCTGATAGAAATATGAGGGGAATCTGAAACAAAAAACGGAATTCCAAGTATTGTAACAGTTAGATATTGCCAGAAAGCAATTTTTATACTTGAATATTTTGTCATGAGACTGCGTGACATTATTGTAAAAACAGCGGCTGACAATGCTGCAATAAGTCCAAATATTACACCAAGTGTAATATCGCTTGAAAGAGAAAATTTAGGGACGACCAGGCTAACACCGTAAATTGTAATTAAGGCTAGAACAATGTCTAAAAAATGAATTCTGGTTTTAAAATATAGAGGTTCTATAAAAGTAGTGAATATTGCAACTGTAGCATAAGTTAGAAGGCCTACAGAGACGGAAGAAACTTTTATAGACTGAAAGAAAAAGTACCAGCTTATTCCTATCATTAGACCTGTAAATATTGCCAGAAAGAAATCTCTGCGACAATTAAATTTAAAATCAGATTTTATATGTTTTAATACAAAAAACAGGAAAATTATAGCGAAAAAACATCT
>DASCNA010000141.1:0-16507 GCA_036011305.1 Victivallales bacterium | reverse complement strand
ATAGTATAGGAAATTTCTTTTTTTCGAGGCTGCAGCCTGTTAATAACTTAGAAATGAGCTATTTTTAGCATCATGATTTTTAATGCAGATGCTTCAGATAATGTATATAAAAAAATTTTAAGAGATCATTGGGTAGATTTCAAAAAAGAATACCCTTGGTATGATACATCGTATTATGATGAGCTGATCTATAAACTCCAAAATTGCCGAAACCCCCAAAAAATGGGTTATGCACATTATCGGTGTAGCCATTGTGGAAAAGGAAACAGAACGGTAGCAATGACCTGCAAGAGTTATCTATGCTTGAGCTGTGCAAAGAAAAAAGTAGATAGTTGGGTTTGTTCAGTCAGTAAACTTTTAAATCCGGGTATGATGTATAGGCATACCGTTTTAACTGTTCCTGAAGTGTTGCGAAACCTATTTTGGAGTTTCAATGATTTGCTCAAAAAATTACCTAAGTATGGTGCCGATTGCCTTAATGCATTATTTTCTAAAATCGTACGAAAGAAAATAAAAGGTGGCTATATCATTGTTATACAGACACATGGAAGAAGCGGTAGCTACAATGTTCATCTTCATATTATTGCAACAAGCGGAGGATTTGATGAATATGATAATTTCAAAGAGATTAAATTCTTTCCATATGAATTACTGCATAAAATGTGGCAGAAGTATCTCCTAAAGCTGCTTGAGGATGTTCTGGGTGGATTAAGTCATTTGTATATCCAATGTTGCAAGGATGATTATCCCAATGGATTTGTAGCTTATATTGATGAAAAAGTTGTGCCAGTTGACTTTAGAGGTCTTGCCCGTTATTTGGCAAAATACGTTGTAGCACCTCCAATCTCGGTGAACAGGATAGATGATTATGACGGTGTGAAAGTAACGTATCATTACAAAGCACATAAAACAGATAGAGTTGAATACGAAACAGTTCCGGTATTAGTCTTCATAGAAAGAATAATACAGCATGTTATGCCAAAGGGGATTAACTCTATAAAGCATTATGGAATTCAAGCTGGGGCAGTATACATGAAATACAGGCAGAAGTTTATTGATTTCTGCTTAAAAATAGGAAAAGTTATAAAAAACTTCAGTAAAAATATACCCGGTCCAAGTTACCGGAAATGTTATCAGCAGTCTACAGGAATAGACCCTTTAAAATGCCCATATTGTGATTCAGAAATGATTTTGTGGGAAATGTGGCACCCGAAGCTGGGTATATTCTATGAAGGCTTCACAAATGCCTTAAATGATATTCTTTTAAAAAAAAGTAAAACAGAGAGTGATTTTAATCCTGCAGGTGATATTTTGTATCATGAAAAAATATTATGCGCGGAGTGAAGCGGACGATGTGCGCCACTTGTACATAATTTTCATCTCAATAGAATATAATTTTTATCGTTTTCTTCTCTTTTTTCTCTACCCTTCTTGCTGAACTTCTGCTAGGTAATATGTTTACAATAAATGAACAATTTGGATTAATTTAATGTGCATCCGTTTCACATGCAAAGATTTTAAGTTTTTTTAATTCTGCCTCACATTTCTCTTTCAATTTAGGAAGACGCTTATGAAATGTTTTACATTCCTTCACATAAGCTTTTTCTGAAAAAACAAGCTGCCAACGCTGTTTGACACTTTGTCTCTCAATAGAATGATTTGTAACCTTATAGTCATCGTTAAGTGATATCCAATTGATATCAGCTTCGTCGGCCATGACCAGTTTTTTAGCATCTGCTATACTCTCAGGAACACGTGTAAGCCAATAAAGGTCAATATCTTCTGTTGAACGTTTTAAAAGCTCACTACTGTATAAAGCACTATCACCTACAATGAGTGGATCACTGCTTTGTTTTAACTGTTTTCTGAATGCTCTGAATTTTTTATCTACTTCATGGAAAGACTTCTTATCATTCGCGTTGCCATCCAATGCCGAAATCCATAGAGGAAAACTGTTACTTAAAGACATTGTAAGCATAAGCGTTATTTGTTTAAGATCAAAACGATGATCTTTAGAATAGCCATGCGTTATATTTATGGAGTCTTCATCGCATTCTTCATAGTCTCCAGAAACAGATAGACTAGTGCTGTCATGGCGGTATCCGTTTTCCAGAAGACCTTTTTCTTTCGCTACAGCAAATGCTATTTGAGCATAAAATGCGCTGCTTCCATATTCATGTATTTTATCGAGACATCTGCCTAACGCGTCATCGTTAAAATGTTCTGCTTCAACAGTATCGTCAAACAATCGGCTTACAGGCTTGTTTTTAAAAAAATGTTCTGACATATACAATCTGTAATTTGTAAATCCTAAGCCGCTTAAAATCATCCCCTTAACTCGATTGCCGATACTGAGTTTACTTAAGTCTGAGATGGGAATAAGACTGTCTATTTTTTCTACAATACCAAGTTCATCTATTATACCGGAAACAACTCCCAGGTGATCCAAGTTTTTAGTCGAAATATCTAATTCAGTTATATCCATATATCTCCAAAGCTCCAATTGATATTTTTAAAAGCAATACTAAGATATACATGATATTTAAAAATTACCGATTTTTAAATACAAAAAACTTCAAATATTATGTGCGGAATGCCTGTTATAAAATTACTTCCTATTTTATTATCGGGAATTCCGTTTTTAACATATTTTTAAATATAATACTTATAGACTGGAGTAGAAGATGGGGTTGAGTTTTGGGTTTTGGATGTTAAATTTGAATTATACAAACTAAGAATGTTTACCATGTAGAAATGTATACCCAAGGGCATGTATTTTTAGAGTTTTTCTCAATTGTTTCGAGTTTGAATTAACTATTCGAACCTCTAAAGCTTGATCGAATCCTGTATAGATTGTAAATTTTAAAACCGTTTTTTTAGCCACGAATTATACCAATTGGCACGAATAAATAAAATATTTTAATGAGCAGATTGCTCATTAAAAATTAGTGTATATTAGTGGTTTTAGTAATGCTGCCTGAGTTAGTCTGTGGCACCTTTTAAATGTTTTCTACAAGTCCTATATGTCCTACATGGTAGAAAAAGCAGATTACCATGTTTCAGAAGAATAAATTAGTTGAGAATGTAATAAAATGAAAAAAACAAGACCAAAAGTTTCAGTTTGTATTCCTGTATATAATAATACAACGTATATACAGGAAACAGTTCGTAGTATATTGAATCAGACATATAAAGATTTTGAAATAATTATAATTGATGATGGTTCACCTGATGAATCTACATGGGAGTTGGTTTCTGCATTCCAAGAACCTGTTAAGGCTTTCAAACAAAAAAATCAGGGAATTGCCGGCGCAAAAAATGCTTGTGTAGAAAAAGCATCAGGTGAATATATAGCGTTTTGCGATCATGATGATTTGTGGGAACCGGATAAGCTTGAAAAACAGGTGAAAATACTTGATGAAAATGGTGAAATAGGTTTTGTTTTTACCGGCTTTACCCGGTTTAACAAAAAAGAAGGAGAAATAAAAACATTATCACAAAAGATTGATTCTAGAGATGTTTTTGCCTCATTACTTAAAAAAAGTTATATTTATACTTCAACTCTGCTTATCAGGAGAAGCTTGTGGAATAAAGCTGGAGGCTATAATACAACATTTACGTTAGCTGATGATCTAGAATTTCATCTACGTTTAGCATATAATGCAAAACCGTATTGTTTGTCGGAACCATTAATGCTTTATAGGCTGCATACAAGTAATACTAGCCGTTCATCAGCTTCAAAAGCAAAATACCCTTATGAACTGGAAAGAATATATACTTATTGGTTATCTGTTGAGAACTTAACAGCAGCTCAAAGAAAGTGTCTCAAAAAAAGATTGGGAAAATGTTATTTTGATATGGCGAAGCTGGCTATTGAGAAAAGTGATAAGCCGAAGTATATGAAATTATTGAAAAAAGCTGTAAAAGAGGATAGGCTTAATAGAAGATATCTATTACGGTTTTTACGCGCCTTTTTGGGTTTATCTTAATACTACTTTGTGGTTAGGTATAGTCTTTGAAAGACGTTGCCTAATATGGTAAAATACAGAAATACGAATGTTATTAGATCATACGAAAATGGGCGAGCTGGAATGCTTGATATTTCAAAAATGTATTTTTTTTTAACTGTTTACATTTACAAATCGGACAATTTCGGATCCTTCATCATCCTTAAAGTGTTATTGCTTCTTTTGAAGAATATAATATATTGCAGTTCAGACTTGGATTCTCTTTGAAAAATGAATATTTTCAACATCTAGCAGGGTTGTTGGATAAAGTAGATACCTGCTAGTGCATAGTCCATTTTATTCTATCACATATTCTGGATACAGTTTTTTCAATTTCACCCTAGCATCCTCGCAGGTAAACTGCCAGTTCACTTTTACTTCTCTACTGTTTCGTTTCGTTTCCCAGGCACTGGTTTCATTTATTAATATATTCTTATCGGCTATGCGCCTGTTAAGGCATTGGCGACTTAAGTGGCTGAGTTCAAGTTCTGCCATATTGAGCCAGCTTCCATGCTTTGGAGTATAATGTATTTCAAGCTTGGCCATGATTCTTTTTGCTTCTTTTGGATTAAAAGCTTCATATAAAGAAGAACAGTTATGAGTATTCAGGTTATCCATAACAATAATGATTTTTTCTGCATCATTATAAACATCATCAACCAAATGTCTCATGAAAACTGCCCAATCAACTTTTTTTCTATGATCGGTTACTTTTAATGAGCGTTTACCTGTTGCTGGCTCAAAAGCCATAAAAATATTTGCGGTTCCATTTCGCTTATATTCTGTATCATAACGCTCAGAAGTACCAGGTCTAGGTGGTATTGTGTTCCTAACTTCTGCTACTAATTGTTTACTCATTTCATCAACGCAAACTTGCGGAAAACGCTTATCATAAGGTCTTTTATATACACTAAGAACATCTTCCATGTTACAAGCAAATTCCGAACTGGACTTTGCTGGAATACACCATTCTACTTTTTGCCAAGGTTTAATTTCATTTTTTTTAAAGTCTGCCTAATTGTTTCTCTAGATACTGAATCAACAATATTAAGCTCAATTATTCTTTCCTTAAGTAAGCTTAGGGTCCAGCTACTGTAACCTTCAGGTGCTGAGCTGCAAGCTTCAGCCACTAAAACAGCTTCCATTTCCCCATCAAATTTTCTAGGTTTATATCTTGAGTGTTTCTTACGGTTTATAGCTATTTCAATTCCTTCATCAACAAACTCTTTTCGAATCCGCTGAACCGTTCTTATAGTTGTGCCAAATGCTTCGGCTATTTTTTTATCTATCCATCCCTCTCTTAAATCTGCTTTAAGCAGTATATTGGAATGCTGAATCTTCTTAGCTGAATTTCTGCCGTTAGAAACAATGTCAAGTAAAAATTTGTGTTCATCTTGTGATAAATCTATGATATACTTTTTATCCATACAAACTCCCGAGTTTAAGTTCATATCGTAGTATACCAAAAATAATTCAATGTTGCACTAGTTGATGGGGAAAGTTTATCAAATTGTGGATATCTATAGCTTTGAAAATACTTTTAGGATATGGAGTTGAGATGTATTTATATCTTACTTTAAATATTGAAGAGTCTGTGGAAAAATTGTAGAAATGGTAGTAATTTTAAAGTTAATAGAATCCTAGATATCGTTGGAGGCATTGTAATATGATAAAGGAAATAAGACATAATAACAATATTTTGGCAATTATAATAAAAAGTAATTACTCTAAGGACTGCGTAAGTTTTTTTACACCTGATAGTTTTTCTCAACAATTGGCTTATATGAATCACAATAAAGGAAAGATTATTAGTGCACATAGGCACAATCTTGTTAAACGTGAAGTAAAATACACGCAGGAAGTTCTTGTTATAAAGTCGGGAAAGTTGAAGGTCAATTTTTATGATGATGAAGAAAATTACTTAGAAAGCCATGTATTAGGAAAAGGAGATGTCATACTTTTGGCTGCGGGCGGACATGGCTTTGAAGTACTTGAAGATTTAGAGATGTATGAAGTAAAACAGGGACCTTACTCTGCAGATAAGGATAAAGTCAGGTTTAAGGGAATAGAAGGACAGTAAAAATAAGGTTGTATGTTATGCAAAATTTTATACCGGTTAATGAACCACTACTTGACGGTAATGAAAAAAAATATATAAATGAGTGTATCGATACTGGATGGATTTCTTCTGAAGGCCCCTTTGTTGAGCGTTTTGAGAAATCTTTTGCAGAGTATAATAGTAGAAAATATGGTATAGCGGTGTCAAATGGGACTGCTGCTCTGGAGATTGCAGTTGCAGCATTAGGATTGAGTGTAGGCGATGAAGTTATTTTACCAACGTTTACCATTATTTCTTGTGCGAATGCTATCATAAAAGCGGGCGCAGTTCCTGTTCCTGTAGATTCTTGTGCAGATACTTGGAACATGAATGTTGACTTGATTGAGGAAAAGATTACCGAAAAAACTAAAGCAATAATGGCTGTTCATATCTATGGTTTGCCAGTTGATATGGATCCTGTTTTAGAGCTTGCAGGTAAGTATAACCTGAAAATAATTGAAGATGCTGCAGAAGCGATTGGACTTGACTATAAAGATAGAAAATGTGGTTCATTTGGAGATGTTAGCACCTTCAGTTTTTATCCTAACAAGCATATAACTACTGGTGAAGGTGGTATGATATTGACAGATGATGAGGATGTTTATGGTGCTTGTAGGGAATATAGGAATTTATGTTTTCAACCTGGGAAAAGACGCTTTGTTCATGAAAAAATTGGTTGGAATTATCGGATAACAAATATTCAGGCAGCTTTGGGGTTGGCACAACTTGAAAAATTAGATGAACATATTATAAGAAAAAGGGAGATTGGAGCCTTATATCAATCTTTACTTTCTGACATTAAAGGTATAGTTTTGCCATTGGAGAAAACTAATTATGCTGAAAATATATATTGGGTTTTTTCTATTTTAATTCAGAACGATAATAAACTTAAAACTGATGATGTTTGCCGTGAGCTTGCTAAACTTGGTATTGGTACACGTCCATTTTTCTGGCCTATTCATCAGCAACCCGTTTTTCTAAAAAAAGGATTATTTGCAAATGAAAGGTTTTCTGTTTCCGAATATATTGCAGGAAGAGGATTTTATATTCCTAGCGGGCTGGCGATCTCCAATGAGCAAATTATGATTGTTGCTGGAGCTTTAAAAAAGATACTAATAGGAGCCTAAAAATGGTTTTTAAAAATTATGCTAAATATTATGATTTGCTATATAAAGACAAAGATTACCCAAAAGAGGCAGATTATATTTTTTCTTTGTTAACAAAATATAAGATTGAATTTGGGGATATTTTGGAGTTAGGTTGCGGCACTGGCAAACATGCAAGTCTCCTATCAGAGTATGGATATAATATTCATGGAATAGATTTTAGCGAGGATATGTTAGAGCGTGCGAGATTTCTAGCAAGAAATAATTCGAAATTATTTTTTGAAAAAGGAGATGTAAGGACTTTTGAAGTTGATAAAATATTTGATGCCGTTCTATCTCTTTTTCATGTAGTAAGTTACCAAGTTACAAACCAGCATTTAAAAGCTACTTTTAATACAGTGAATAAACATCTTAAGAAAGGCGGTTTTTTTATTTTTGATTGTTGGTATGGACCTGCGGTATTAAGTGAAAAACCTGAAAGAAGAATTAAGGAATTAGAAAATGAGGAGATCTGTGTTTCAAGAATAGCGGAGCCTGTAATGTATCCACAAAAAAACTGTGTAGATGTAAATTACACAGTTGCAATTGAAGATAAAATTACAAATGAAACAGATGTACTAAAAGAGACCCATAAAATGAGATATTTATTCGATACAGAAATTGAATTGTTGTTGAATGATATTGGTATTGAAGTTATTGCAAGTGAAGAATGGATTACAGGAAAAGTGCCATCTTTTGAAACTTGGGGAGTTTGTTTTATATGCAAAAAGTAGGGTTGTTTTTAGGCGTAACTCCTCATATTGGGGGGGCTTTTCAGTATTCTCAAAGTCTATTAAAGGCCTATCTAGCATTGCCTGAAGATAAATATTATAAAGTAATTGTATATACTGATAAAATTTGGGAAAATTATCTTCCTGTCGATGTAGAAAAAATATTTGTTAGGTGTACTAAATGGACATATTTATTAGGGGTTCTTTTGACATTAACTTTTTTTCCTGTCTTCTTTTGGAAAAAAATAGCATCTTTTTTTGATTCTAATGCTGAGCTTTTAAAAAGACAAAATTGTAATTTATGGATATTTTCATCTTTAAGTTTTCTTTGTTACCAAATGCCTGTTTCTTCGCTAGGGATAGTTCATGATTTAATGCATAGATATGAAAGGTTTCCTGAAAATTCTTCTTTATTGGTGTATTTTTGGCGAGAGCAGGTTTTTAAACGAATGTGCAAGTACTGTAGGGCTCTTTTTGTTGATTCCGAAATTGGGAAACAGCAACTTCTAGAATCATATAAAAATAATAAAGATAAAATATTTCCATTACCTTTCATTCCTCCAGAATATATATATAATGAAGAAGTTCCTGATGATTTTGATGAACAAATAAATTTGCCGAAAAAATATATATTTTATCCTGCACAGTTTTGGGAGCATAAAAACCATATTAAATTATTAAAAGCAATAGCTTGTGTTATGGAAAAGTATGAAGATATTTCATTAGTGTTGGTTGGATATAAAAAAAATGCTTATAATGATATTTTAAAAAAAATAAATGAGTTGAATCTACAAGATAATGTAATTTTTTTGGGGTATGTGCCTGATGAATATATGCCTGAATTATATAAAAGGGCTCGAGGCTTGATATATCCAACTTTTTTTGGTCCAACAAATATTCCCCCTTTGGAAGCCATGGCTGTTGGATGCCCAATGGCAGTATCAAATGTTTATGCAATGTCAGAGCAGTGTGGTGATGCAGCGCTTTATTTTGACCCCAAATCTATAAAAGATATGGCAAAGTGTATAGGAATGTTGTGGTCTGATGACGAATTATGTAATGAGTTGAAGATGAAAGGGAGTATGCAAAAAATCAAATATACTCAGAATATATTTAATGATAACTTATTAGATAATTTGGTGCAGATCCCCAAGTAAATGGCAAGAAGAAGTGGTGTTTTTAAAATGATGTCAATTAGTAGATGCTACTGCACTGAATACTACTTGAGATACAACCACAGATTATAAACATGATATGGTAAATGTTTATTTTATTTTTTTATGCAGTCGATTAAATATAAATGCAAATCGGTAGCGTATTTTTAGAGTTTTATACCAGAATGCAGCAATGTTGGCAAAGAAAAATTTAATGTCTAGGCGTGATTTTTCTTTGAAGTTTTTTCCGGTATAAAAACGTGATATAAGATATTTTGCAGATCCCTGCATGTGTAAACAATTGAACTTGATGTTTTTCTTTTCTTTAATATTAAAACAATAGGGTATCTTTTCTTTCCATATTATTTTTTTTACTCCAAAGCTGTATTTATATTCATTAGGGTGAAAACATGATGGTTCATTAACATTATTATCAAAAACAGAATTATTTATAGTTTCGCAAAAATTTATAATATTCATTTTGTCTGAATATTTATTTGTAAAATCTTCTACACTATCCATGTCGCTAAAACTGCCTGGAATGCCACTTTCTTTTACCTTTTTCCATTTTGCTTCAATCTTTTTAAGACAGCTTGATTCAGTATAAAGAGTGTTGATATTTTTACAGAATGCTGATAATGATTTTTTGCTCCAGAATGATATTGCGGCGTTGTGTGCCTTGTTTGGATAGTGCCATAAACAGCCAAATTCAATGTTTTTATAATTTCCTTTTAATATTCTGCTTATATCAGCATAAACTAATACGTCAGAGTCACAAACGAATACTTCATCTATCTGTTTTTTTGTTATGAATTCATATAGGGCAAACCAGCGTTGAAAACAAAATAGTTCATATTTATATGGATTGGTGGAGCAATGCTTATATATTTTTGCAAATTCTGATGCACTTGTGAAGTAATCTTTGATGTTAACATGTGTAACAAAATCAAATCGATCATTTGATTCATCGCCTAATAGGATTATTTCAGAGTCTGGATTTGTATACTTTGCTTGTCGCAAAGAATACTCCATATAATCGCTGTAGCCTGTATGTATGAAAATAATTGATAGTGACATAGTAGTTGAAGACCCTTTTTGACCACTGATTAACACTAATTTTCACTGATCGTATCAGTGTGTAATCTGTGGATAGTTTTTTTTAGTGGTTATGATTTTATTAAGGCCATAATTAATGAATAATAGTATTTAATTTTTTTGTACGAGCAGATAAAATAAACGCAGTTTGTCAAAATGACAAATGATATTGCATGCAATAAGCTCATATTCCAAATATCTGTTGATATGAATGTTAATATTAAGCATATCGTCCCGATAATTGATGGGAAAAGAAGGCTTTTAAAATTTATTTTAAATGTAGTTAGTTTATTATAAAGCACAAAGTATAAACAAACTGAAATCAGAATGTAGGATGTAGCAGTTGCAATTGCCGCTCCGTTTATACTGAAATACGGAATTAAAAGATAGTTAAGTATAAGGTTTCCGGCTGAAGCAATAATAATTGTTAGTGCAACGAGTTTTGCATATTTACCGGCATTCAATGTTCCCATATAGAAATTGGCTAATGAAAAGAATATGTTCCCTAGAAAAAGAAAAACCAATGCATGTGATGCTGCAATATATTTAGCTGGAAACAGTAATGTTATCAAATAGCCTGAAGCTGGTATGATGCTAAATAAAATCGGCCAAAATCCATATATAGTGATTTCAGTTATTATACTGCACGCATTACCAATTTGATCGACTTCTTTTCTCTGCCACATTCCGGAGACAATAGGGATAAATACTGCCGGTAGTACCATTAAGCTTTGTGCTATCTGCATAATTGGAAGTGCGATACTATAAAGGGCTACTGCTTTTAATCCATCCAGCCAGATTATCATCATGGAATCCATGTAGTACATTGTTGTTAAGCCGAGTGTGGATATTGCAATCCATTTGCTGAGATGAAATATTGGGCCTAATTTTATCAGGGCATTATAGCTATTAGCTGTTGGGTAAAAACCAAAAAGAGATGCAGAGAAGAAGAAAAATATAAATCCTACAAGTGCAGCTATAGGAAACGCAGAAGCATAAATATTAATATTTTGGGTTGGATTGAGCATTAAAATTACGATAAGAATTATTATTGGCGACATAAGCTGTCCAATATTAAATATACCGAATTTTTTTAATGCAGTGATAACCGATGAAGGAGCAGAAACAATGGAATGCGTAAAAAGCATAGATAAAATTATAAAAAAAGGAGTTATGTTGTTATATTTTAAGAAGTCGTATACCCAAAAGTTGTATGTGGCAGCTATTATAAGGAAAATGACAGATGCTGCTAATATTTTAATCATAAAATACTGAAGATAATAGAGGTTGAGCTGAGCTTTATTTTTTTTTTCTGCAGCTTTTGACATTAGAATAATTGCTGATTGGCCGAGCCCAATGTCAATGTACGCCAAGAAGATACTGCAAAGAGACAAGGCTCCATATATAAAACCAAAATCAGTTAAACTTAATGAGTATGATAACTTTCTTCTGATTAAATAATTGAGAAGCCCTAATAATCCAGTTCCTATTAATGAAATAATAGAACCACGCATAAAAGTTTTTGCATGATTTGTTTTTTTATTTATCTTCATGGGGTTTACCGGTATTCTCTGTGCTTTTCTTCAATTTATCTGATCAATTTCTAACCGTAGAGGGAGAACCATATGCAATTTTCATTGGTGGAATATCTTCTATAACTAGGCTGCCTGCACCAATAAAACTATCATGACCTATTGTGATTCTTTCTTTTATTATACTGCCAATGCCTATCCATGTACGATTTTTAATATTTACATTTCCTGCGATTGAAACACCAGGGCAAATGTGGACAGATGTTCCAATTTTTGAATCATGGCAAATACAGACGTTATTATTAATAATAGAATAGTTATTAATTATTACGTTGGGGTCTATTGTAACATTAGCTCCGATTATTACCCCTTTGCCAATGTTTGAGTTTGATGCGATAGATGCAGATGGATGTATTGATGTTGTTATATTAAAACCTAGTTTGTTTAGATATTTTGATTTTATTTCTCTTTGCTTGCAATCTCCAAATCCCAAAGCAAAATTCCTTATACCTTGCTTGAAAAGAATATCTAATATGTTTTCGTCTCCCAATAGTTTATTATTATACGTATTGTTATAACTATATGAAGAATCTACTACAACTCCAATCACATTCCATCCGTTTAATTTTAGTATATTTTTTACAAAATTCGCATGTCCAGAAGCACCCCATATTGCAATATCGTTATTTTTATACAAAGTTTTCATTTTATTACTCTTAATCTAAGATGAGGTTAATTATTTTATCTAGTTCCTCAATTGTTAAATCGTGGTGGATGGGAAGGCATAATATTCCCTTTGCTATACGTTCAGCGGTCGGTAGATTGGAGATTGAAGCGGAAGGTAAATTGTTATAGGACGGGAAACTGCTTATCAGAGGATAGAAATATTTCCGGGCGTAAATATTATTTGATTTTAATTTGTTATAAAGCTCGTCTCTTGTTTTGTTTAATTTTATAGAGTCTATTAAAATTGGGAAATACGAATAATTACTTCTTGTTTTTGGCAAATCTTTTAGGTATTGAATACCATTAACTTCTTTAAATTTAGTTTTATAATATTTTGCAACAATCCGTCTTTTATCAATATTATTATTAATATGTTTAAGTTGTAATAGGCCGATAGCAGAGCGTAGCTCATCCATTTTAGCATTGCTTCCCGGAGCAATAACTGTTACTTCATCAGCAAAACCGAAATTTTTTAGAAAATCAATTCTTTCTTTTAGCTTTTTATCGTTTGTAATTAAAGCTCCTCCTTCAAAAGTATTAAAAACTTTTGTAGCATGAAAGCTTAGCATTGATAAATCGCCCCAGTTAAGAATGGATGTACTATCTTTTTCTACTCCAAAGGCATGGGCTGCATCATAGAAAACTTTTAATCCGTATGTGTCGGCAATTTTTTGTATTTTTTTCATTTTGCAGGGATTTCCATAGACATGAACTGGTAGTATTGCTGTTGTGTTTGGTGTAATTAATGATTCTATTTTATCGGGATCAATATTAAAGTCATCTTCATTAATATCACAAAAAACTGGAGTACACCTATTCCAGTATATAGCATGTGTTGTGGCTGCAAAAGTATATGGCGTGGTAACTACTTCTCCTGTAATTCTTAATGCTTGAAGGCCTACCTGAAGCGCACTTGTGCCATTGCAGAAAAGACTTACATATTTAACTCCTAGAAATTTAGCCAGTTTTTCTTCAAATTCCTGATGAAATGGTCCATTGTTGGTTAGGATCCTTGAGTTCCATATTTTTTCCAGATATGGGATTAACTCTTTAATTTCAGGAAGTGATGGTTTTGTAACATATATTTTTTTGTTCATATGAATTTTCTCGTTTAATTTACCAATAACATTTATTCTCAATTTTTTGGGAATTTTTAGGTGTGTCGCTAGCAAGAGGTCTTATCCAGTGCTTATTATAAAGTTTTTTTTCAACATCAGTGTTATCCCACCTTTTTCCTTTAATTCCAAACAAAAGTTGAGTAACTCCGCCTAGATGCACAGCCTTTTTCCCAGTTCTTTTGATGTGAGCAGCTATATGGAAACCATAAGGACCTGCAGCTATAATTGCTATGTCAAAGTTAATTTTGCTGATCTTTTTACACATATCATCTAATGATTCAAACCAGCTATTATATTTATAGTTGGTATCCATTAGCGGAAAAAATGGCTTCATTGTAATTAATTCAAATTCAGGTAATACGGATTCATTATTAAATAATAAATTTCGTCTTTTGTATTGCTGCTTTATTGTTTTTTCAAAAGGGTGAATAACCAATACTTTTTTTTCTTTTAAAGCAGTAGTCCATGGTGATTTATGCTTCCATGGATCTAAGTCGTTGAGAGGAATAAATTTTGCAGAAGGAAGATAAGGCTGAACTCTTTCTTCGAAAGTAATCCAAGAACCAAGTATATCTACGAGTTTCATGTCTTCAATTAATTTTTTTGAAAAAAAATCCAATGTTTCTGGAGTTGCTGGTGTTAACCCCGCAAGGGCAAACATCCTATGCTTAATTCTTTCATCCCAGGTAAAAGATTCTCTTCTTAAAAAGTTTTTTATTCCAAATTTAATACCATTTTTTTTATTTATATATGCAACACAGGTTCTTAATTCAGTTTCTCCAAATCGGGCGATCATGCATGGCTTGTTAGATTCTAATAACTGTTTAATATATGAATTTGCCTCATTGCCATCGTAGTCTATTGGTAATCCTAGCTGTATTCTTAACAGCTTCATTAAAGTATAGTATGGCTTTCCTAAATATGGACCAAGGAATGAGCCGATACTTGTTTTTATTTCATTAATATTCATTAGTTTTTTTCTGTTTTTTACTCTACTATTCATTCGAACTTGTGAGATGATTTTTACAAAGTAAAACTTATTTACGTGTTCTATTTAATGTTTTTTTTAATAAACATTTTAAAAAATGTATCTTTCTTTTCGACAAACTCAAACTGTAGTCGGTTATTTTTTATTTGTATTAGCTCTATCGTTTTTTTTGTAAAAAAACGTTTAAAATGTTAATGCGATTAAGCGAAAAAGTGCTCAAGCGTAATAAGAGAAATAAATTTTCAGCAACCAACATCATAGGGTTTTATTACGCTTCGCTATCTTATGGGGGAAAATCCCCCAACAGCTAACCCCCTTTAAGCTTTTTTCTGATCGCTCCGCTCACTAAAAAGCAGAGAAACTTATATTTTTTCCCAAAGCTCAATATTTCCAGATATAATATTAAATACAGGGTTTAAATCTATATTTTTTATTTCTTTCAATAAATCATACTTTTTTATATCTCTATGGCTTAGTTTCTTTAATAAATGATTGAATTCATATTCGACCTGTCCGATTGTAACCTTTATAAACTGTTTTTGAGGTATTTTATTTATCTTATCAGGATTAAAGTTAAAGCCTCTTCGCTGGGATTCTTTATATATCTCACTTAAATAGAAATTCATGGTTTCAACTGGATTAGTCTGTTGTTTAAATCTGTATAATTGCGGATGATTTTTGTAACCTTTAGTTTTGCCTTCTAGAACTTTTTTAGCAAGTAAAGATTCCCTCCATAAAGCAACAAGACCTCTTGTATCAAGATATTTTGGATGTATTGACCAAAGTCGCATTTTTAATTTTCTCTTGATTTACATTTAATAGTTTTACTTAAATATTTTTACAACTTTATCGAAATATAAAAGCTCTGAACTGCTATCAAGTTCAATCTGTTTAAATCCTTCATGTGATATTAAAATATAATCGGCGTTTGTTTTTGCTGTTTTAAGTAATAATTCTGTTCTTTTGTTTTTAGGAAGATTACCCAAATTAATAATTTCTGCATTTGGAAATAGTATTTTAATTTCTGATTCCCATTTTTTGATAGTTTTTGCCGGCACTGTAAAAAGTGGTTTATTAGCAATACCACGTTTTTTTAACAGTCTGGCCAAAACTATAGATGCAAAAGTTTTGCCCCCTCCGACATCATGAGCGTTTATTCCTTTACCCTCATAATATGCCTGAATAATCCATGATATTTGATTATCCCTTAACTCAATTACTTTGCCAGTCTTAGGGTTGATAGGTCTATTTCTTTTAACTTCGTCTAAAATATCCTGAATCAAATACTTAGCTTTTAAATAATCAGGCTTAACATATGATCTGAATTTTTTATTGTACTCATATTCTATATGTGTACATAATTCGGTATTGTTAAGTATGAACTGTTTAAGTTTTTCTTTAATTTCAATTATTTTTTCTTCTGCTTCTGATACTCTTTGCAGATATAAAATAGCTGCTTCTTTTTCTTCTCTTCTTACAAGCGATCTATTATTCAAATATTTTTCATAAAGAGTTATTTCATTGTAGTTAAAAGGTGAACTATAGCCGTTGGCTATGTACCATTCATTCTGGCTTGTTCTTGTGTTCTCTTTCTGTTTAATGTTCAAAATATTTTCAAGGTGCTTTCTAATCCAGTTTTCATTTCCTTTAAAATTAATATTTTCAATGGTTTTTACCTCTGGAAGAATATTTTTTAAGTTGGTAATCTGCGTTTTTAACTGTTCGCTATAGTTGGAGTTATCATTTATAATAGCCTTGGCTTTTTCTATTTTTTCATATATTCTACCTGAATAATATAAAATATTATTCTGTAGAGTAATTTCACTTTCTGAAATATTTACAACTGAATACCCACTATTAAGTAATTTTGGAACGTCATTATTATTTAAATATAATGAACTTTCATTAATATT
>DASCNA010000140.1:0-5862 GCA_036011305.1 Victivallales bacterium | reverse complement strand
AATATTAATGAAAGTTCATTATATTTAAATAATAATGACGTTCCAAAATTACTTAATAGTGGGTATTCAGTTGTAAATATTTCAGAAAGTGAAATTACTCTACAGAATAATATTTTATATTATTCAGGTAGAATATATGTAAAAATAGAAAAAGCCGAGGCTGTTATAAATGATGATTCTATTTATAAAAAACAGATCAAAGAACAGGTAACTAATTTAAAAAATATTCTTCCTGAGCCTAAGACTATTGAAAATATTAATTTCAAAGGAAATGAAAACTGGATTAGAAAACACCTTGAAGAAATATTGAACATTAAACAGAAAGAGAGTTCAAGGACAAGCCAAAATGAATGGTATATATCCGGTAGGTATAGTTCGCCTTTTGATTATAATGAAATAACCCTTTATGAAAAATATTTAAATAATAGATCACTTGTAAGAAGAGAAGAGAAAGAAGCAGCTATTTTATATCTGCAAAGAGTATCAGAAGCAGAAGAAAAAATAATTGAAATTAAAGAAAAATTGAAACAATTTATACTTAACAATGCCGAATTATGCACACATATAGAATATGAGTATAATAAAAAATTTAGATCATATGTAAAACCTGATTACCTGAAAGCTAAGTATTTGATTAAAGATATATTAGATGAGGTTACAAGAAATAAACCTGTTAACCCTAAGACGGGAAAAACAATTTCATTAAGGGATAATCAAATATCATGGATAATTCAAGCATATTATGAGGGTAAAGGAATAAACGCTCATGATGTCGGAGGGGGCAAAACTTTAGCGGCTATAGTATTGGCTAGACTGTTAAAAAAACGTGGTATTGCTAATAAACCACTTTTTACTGTGCCGGCAAAAACTATCAGAAAATGGGAATCAGAAATTAAAATACTGTTTCCAAATGCAGGTATTATTAATTTAGGTAATCTGCCTAAAAATAAAAGAACAGAATTATTACTTAAAACAGCAAAGACAAACTCTGATTATATCTTAATATCACATGAAGGATTTAAACAAATTGAACTTGATAGCAGTTCTGAACTTCTTTATTTTGATAAAGTTGTAAAAGAACATATCGACAATGAAAATTCAGAGGGTCGAAATAAACTTTTATTAGATGATAAAATTAATGATTTCAGAGAAATTGTAATAAACAGACCAAGAGATCAATATATAACATTGGATAACTTGGGTATAGATTCAATTTTTGCAGATGAAGCGCACAATTTTAAAAATATTGCTGTCAGGCAGGAGTTAGTTAAATCAGGACTTGGGATATCATTTGCCTTTAATAATAATGATAATGTTTCTTTGAAGTCTGCCAGAAGTTATGATTTTAGATTCAAGTGTAACTATATAGCTGATAAAAATAATGGCAATAATATATTTTTATTAACTGCCACACCAACACCGAATAAACCTTTAGAAGTTTATACAATGCTTAGACATTTAGACTCTGATATATTAAATGAATACGGTATATATAGTGATCTTCAATTCAGCAATGCATTTTTTGAGTTTGGAACGGTAAAAGATATTAGAAACAGTGAAAAGACTAAAAGTATTTTATCAAAAATAATAAATGCTGTAGAACTCAGAAATATTATAAATCGTTTTATAGATAAAAAGAATATTTTTGATTTAAATATTCTGATACCAGAAGAAAATATCATTAATCATTATTTGGATAAATCTATAAATTATGAATTAGTAGAAGGGGATTTAAAAGATAGACAGGATAATTTATCCAGTTCAATCGAGGCAGGAGACGACACACATATAGCCATATATACTAATGGTCGAAATGCTTCTATTGACCCACGTTTATATTATGGGGCACATGCTATTGCGAATATTGATGATAGAACATTTTGTAATTCAGATGATAAAATTGAATTAACTATCGATCTGATATCAAAAAAAATATTGGATAATCCAAAGTGTGGACAGTTATTATTTTTAGATGTTGCCGGATATTCTAAAGTTGAATTCGGGTGTATGGATGAAGATTTACACCGAGAAATTAAAAGATTGGTTATTGAAAGAACTGGAATAGAGAAAAAACAAATTGCTATTATGACAGGTCAATATATTACTAATTTAAAAACCGGTAATGATATAAGGACACCGTCAGGCGACAAAAAAGATAAATTAAAACAGGATATTTCAGATAGTTTTAATTCAGGAGAAATAAAACTGATTATAGGGTCAACTCAGTCAATGGGGGAGGGGATGGACTTACAGATTAATACAACAGATGTATATAATTTAGATTTTCCTTATAATTCGGCAGCTCTCAGACAGAGAAAAGGGCGTGCAATCAGGTACGGCAATATTAATGGTAGTGTAAATGTTCATTACTTTTTTATGAAAGGTACATTTGATTCATTGTCATATGATTTAATATCAAAGAAAAAAGGCTGGAACTCTGCTTTATGGGATAAAGAAGCAACAGAGGAAATCTCTACCAGAGAAGAAATGCAAGGGGGAAGTATGCCGTCAAGTGAACAGATTCAAATTGAGCTTGAATCTGACCCACTTATAAAAGAAATGCTGAAAAAGGAATATTCATATAAATTAATGCTGGAAGAAAAAGAAGCTGTTTTTATCTCTCTTCACAGATCAAAAACAAAGCTTGATAGTAAAAAGAGGTTTTTAAGTTCATTACTGGAAACTAAAAACAGGAAAGAAGCATTAATAAAAGAAAAACAAAATGAATCTAATTTAAATGCTGAAAAAGTTATAAAACTTTTAGATTCATATAGTAAGCACATTGAAGTATTAAATGAAAAAATTGATTTTACATTAAAACAAATATCCAACTATGAAAGCAAGATTACACAAATTGAAAAAACATATGATGAATTAAAAATCAATGTAACTGAATTCAGAATTAAAAATCTTGATAAAGAAGATGAAAAAAAAGCTGCATAATATGAACGATAATAGTTTTGTCGTTTATATCATAATGAATATTGCGGTTTAGAAAATATTGTATAATATAAGGGAGCGAAAGCTCCTTTATATTTTATAAAGTTATTCTACAAGTGATGTATTATTAATTTAGGGAGCTTTCGCTACTTTTGTGCGCTTGTCGGCGAACTTCAAGCCAAATCCTTATCCCTGCTGCACAACCATGTTGTCTTGAAAACCGCCTCTATGAATTAATTGACTGTTGGCAGCCAATTAATTTTTTAGGAAGGGGCTTTTCGCCCCTACAACCCTAATATATCAATTTCGGTTTTAACTATCTTTTTTTGAGGAACAGTCAATAAATATAATCATTATATCCGTGGCTATTTTTCCCCTTTAACTAATTTGGCATTTCCTAGCTTTCATGGTTTCGTTTGCCTTGCAGAAAATGAACCCAATTTATATAAAAACTTTTTGATGGGGAGGCTTCCCCATACCTCTCAAATAGAAATTATAAGTTTTTATACAGCTCTAGTCAGCAAAGCTGCCGTCGTTAATTGAATTCATTTTTGCGAATCAGGCAAAATCGCTCACCAATCGGCTTTAAGCGGAAATACCAACTCAGTTAAAGGGAAAAAATTTAACCCAAGGAGTATGTAAAATGAATAATTTAAAAGACAATTCCAAATCTCAAAAAAAGACAGCCAAAACCGAGGAAGCCCAATCTAGTACAGAGATAAAATATAAAAAATCAGAATCAATTGGAATAGACCTGAATGCTTTTAAAGAAAGACTCTTAGCTGGTTTAGATAAAGAATCTGCTCAATATGAAATATTAAATAACATTTCATCATACGTACTTTGGAATGCTGATTATTCACTAATAGATCGCCTGAAAACAAAAGGAGATGTGAGTTACTGTTCGAACTGCCTAGAGCTTTATATACAAAACCAAAAAGGTTGTTACCATTGCGAAAAAGAATGTAGGTATTGCTAATTGATTTAAGGGCTGTATTTACAGCCCATAAATCTAATTAATAAAAGGATAAATAGTTATGAGTTACAAAGAATTGATGCACAAAACAGCAGGAAATATGTCAGAAGAAAAGTTTCTAAAAATATGTGATGCTTACAGTTTTGCTACTTACGGTGTGACTTCAATAGATTTAAGTGAAGATCATTTAATAGAATACTACAGAAATGATAAAAAATGGTCTCCTTATGAAGCCGTTGAATGGCTGGCCACTAAGTGGGGATTACAGCCTATAGAACTTATCTGGTAATATCAAATAATCATAACCCATTGAAAGGAGGTGAATAATAATGACTCTTAAAGGAATATGCCGTATGAATTTAAGAAAATACAGGGCTAAAAAGTTATCGCTACTCAGCCCTGTAAGTCGAAAGTTGATTAGACGCATAGCCTAAAAGGCTTGTAATCATTCTCTCTATTTGATTGGAAATAGAGAGAGAATAAATCAACCATACTCTGGAATTATATATGCTGGATATGTGAAATCAAATTTATTTTTAACTCTAAATGTGCAGAATTGTTCTTAGATGGAGAAATAACATTATGAATAATGGTGAAATAATAGAACTACATCCTGAAGGTAAAGCTAAAATTGTAAGAATAGTACAGGAAGATTTTAGGCATGTTTATGCTCAGGTAAAATTTCTGAAAGGTAATTTTAAAGTTTACAGACAGATATGTAAAAATTAAGGATTTATTGGGGTGGTGCTATTACCACCCTATAAACTTAAGCGAGATAAAGGCAGTCATGAAAAATATAAAATCCTATAACCTTCAGGAAGCAGAATATAAATCGAAACTCAAAAACATGCCTGATATAGAAAAAGTGAAATTAACTATCAGGTGTTTAAAAAGAGAAGTTCAAATTTTATATGGAGATAAAGAACGTATCAATAATCATTTACATAAAGTTGAAAATATACTAAATCAATTTATAACATTTTAAAGTAAATTATAACCAGGGAGGATTTGTAGTATGGAAAAAGAAACTGCGTTAAAAATTATCGGTTGCCTGCGAGAAGGGCTTAATCCTTATACGGGTGAAGAGCTGCCGATTGATTCTGTTTTTCAGAGAGTTGAAACAGTCAGGGCTTTAACTAAGGCTATTGATATTTTTAAGCCCATAGTTGAAAAAGAAAGAATTAAAAAATCCAGACCTGCCAATCTTGGAAAACGATGGACTCATGAAGAGGGAATAAGGCTTACAGAAGAATTTAATGACGGTAAAACTATAAAAAATATTGCTTTACTTCATGCAAGAAACAGAGGAGGAATAGAAGCAAGATTGATTAAATTAGGTTTAATTGAAGGAAAAATATGATGAATACAAACAGAATACTTTCAATTCTATACAGGTTTTTTTCTGTTAAAAGAGTTATCTTTCTTGGAATAATATTATTTTTGTTAATATGGTTTCTTCCTTCTTATATTGTTGGTAGTTATATTTCAGAAATAACGGGAACAAAAGTAAAAGCAGATATATCAATTGTTGAGTTTTTTAGATGTAATCTTGTTTTTAATAAGCTTATAATTTATTCTCCTGCTGAGTACAACAGTTATCCGGCTGTTACCATTTATGACCTTAAACTTAATATTAATCCGTTTAAGATGTTAGGGAGCAAAAAACATATTACAGAAATAAGTGATAACTCAATAATAATTAATTCTCTTTACAGTAAAGGGGCCAATAATATCCAGGATATTGTTGGTAATATTATCAGTTATTCCAGAAATAAAGAGCCTAGTGGAAACAGCAGCAATGTTTATATTGCTGATACTGTATTTTTAAGAAATATAAAAATTAATACCTATTATTATTCAAGTGATCCGGTTGTAAGTCGTATACCAGATATATATGCTGAAAAACTGTCAGGAAGCAGTATTACAAAAACTATCACTGCATCTTT
>DASCNA010000139.1:0-2448 GCA_036011305.1 Victivallales bacterium | reverse complement strand
CCCCTATTCACCATCTTTTAAAGCTCATATTGAAAGCATACAAAATACTTGGCTTAGATTCCCTGTAGGACAAAGATTTTGCTATTCAAATTTAGGGTTGGATCTTACTGGATATATTTTACAAAAAGTCACAGGTGTGCAATTCCCAGAATTAATGCAAAAAACAGTTTTAGATCCTATTGGTATGACATCTTCAACATTTGATCTCAATAAAGTATTGAAAAGTAATAATTATGCAAAGGGTACCGAATACAATAAAACAGCACCTTTAAATGTTGCAATGATTCCATGTGCAGGATTATATACAAATGCAGAAGATATGGGTAAATACCTTTCTTTTCAACTTAACAGCGGAATGGTGAATAACAAGCAAATAATAAACCTGAAATATATTAATTTAATGAGAACTATTCAAAACAAAATGAATGGTCAAACCTCTGGTTATGGTTTAGGATTAGCAATTTATCATTTCAAAAATTTCACTATTTACGATCATAACGGAGGCGGCTATGGATTTAATTCTATTGCTTTCTGGATTCCAACTTTAAATTTTGGTGTAAGTATTTTTTTCAACGGTGAAACTGGAAAAGATCAAGATAAATTTTTGTGGGAGATATTGTCTGCATTTTCTCCTGAATATAAAAATTTCGAAAATCAATTAGGAACTATCAACCTAAAACCTACACCTCAAAATATACAGTCTATAAATAAAAAATTTAAAAACTGGATCGGGACATATGTAGAAACAAGGTCAGTGGCACCAATTGAAGTTACGATTAAGAATAAAAGATTAGGATTTATAGAAAAAAATAATTTTGAACCTCTTATATATATCGGAAATAATAAATTTTATAATAAAAAGACTAAAAAACTTTATCAACTTATTAAAGGAGGAAAATACTATTCAAAATATATCCTTGATGTAGGAACAGGAACATCATGGAACTTTGATTATGGTCCAAATGAACCTAGAAACCCCACTGAAGAAATATTAAATAAATATTGCGGTGCATACGAGACACACTCTAAAGACATTTTTTACTTAAAAATTATTAATGGTTATCTTAATTCATTAATTTATAATGAATCAGTAAAATTGAGGTTACAAGAGTTTAAAAGCGGTTTGTTTAGAAGTCCAAACGGAAGAGTATTAAACTTATCTAAAAAACCTTATAGTTTTAATAATATAAAAATTATGAAATTATCACACCCATCCCATTGATATTTTATATTTTGACAAATTGATGGATTTCAGCAACCATCCTAATAGTCGGTCGTTGAATTTTAATTTTATAAAAATAAAAAGGTATATGGGAAAATGAGAAAAATAATTTTAATAGCAGGTCTTTTATTTATAGGCTGGCTATCTGTATATGCCAATAGCATAAAATTATATTATGCTCCAGAAAAAAACTGGATGCAATATAAAACTCCTGAAGAAGCAGGATGGTCTGTTCAGAAACTTCGGGAAGCACATAAATATTTCCAGAAAGTTGGTTTATCTACAGCGATGCTTATCTATAAGGGTAAAGTAGTAGTTAATTGGGGTAACACTAATAGGATTTTCTTATGTCATTCAGTGAGGAAAAGTTTTTTAAGTACTCTTTATGGAATTTATGCAACTAATGGAGACATCAATATAAATGATACTTTAGCTGATATTAATTTCAATGATAAACCACCTTTGACAAAAGCACAGCAGCAGGCAACTATTCGTGATTTACTGACATGCACATCAGGTATTGCAAGAGATAAAGCGAACCCTGAGGCTAGTTTCAAAAAAGTAATAAACGGGAAAGAAGTAATTGTTCATTATTACGATAAACTGAACTCGTATAAACCTGGAACTCATTTTCAATATAGTAATTGGTCTTTCAATGCACTAGGAGGAATCTTTAACAAAGAGACAAAATCTGATTTATTTAATGATTTTTATAATGATATAGCAAAACCGATAGGAATGCAGAATTTTTCATTACATCAAAATACATTTTACCAGTATAACAAATATTCTTTGTTTCCTAAATATGGATTTCTCATGACTACTCAGGATATGGCTAGATATGGATTGCTGTATTTAAATAATGGGAATTGGAACGGAAAACAGATAATATCAGAAAACTGGGTAAAAAAAAGCACTTCTACTCAGGTAAAAACTAAAGATAAAATGGATTTACCCTTTAACGGATACGGATATTTATGGTGGACATGTGATTCTGGATATTTTAAAAATCACCCTGTTTACTCAGCATTAGGTTTTGCCGGGCAAACAATAAATGTTTTTCCGAAAGAAGATATTGTTATTGTCACTCATAATAATACCTACAGACTTCATGCTGATAATTTTCACTATGTAAACAATAAAAAAACAGGTATATTATTGGAATTACTGCTAAAAGCAAAAACTGGAAGTTCTGAAAAGAATCCAGCACTAATCCCTTTAAAAAC
>DASCNA010000138.1:0-6586 GCA_036011305.1 Victivallales bacterium | reverse complement strand
ATTATAACGTTAATGTTACATAGCGGGCTTCAGTACCGTAGTGTTCAATAAGCGCTTGATGTTTTTCAGGACTAAGTGGTGTTTCTATAAACCCATATCTCTTCCAATAGTCTAGAGTTCCCATAACTGAGACTCCTGTTATAGCAGCATAGCCATTTTGTTTAGCAAATTGTATAAATTTCATAATGATTTCTTTTCCTAAACCTTTAACGGTTATTCTGGTAAGTACGCCTATATCATGAAAATAAAGACAATCAGTGGAGCTAGGGAGTGATTCAATGTATGATCCTAGTAGCGGAGGGCATGAGAGTGTCCAAGGATGGGATAATAGATAGCCAACGATCTTGTCTTCCATTTTTATTACCCAGCATCCTTCAGGGAAAAGTTCACATGTTCTGCGAAATATAGAAATATCTTCTTGTAAATCTGATGTAAAGAGTTCGTTTTGAATTTCTAGAACCGCTTTGAGATCTTTCTCTTCTATTTTTAATATTTCAAATTTAACCATAAAACTATTTCTTTTTCTTTTATGAAAATTAATCATTTTAACGTTTATGATCACTTATGTTTTCGCAGCGGAGCAAGAAAATATTAAGTGCATCTACTGGTTATACTTTTCTTCCTATTATTACTGGTTGGTAAAACATATTATCAATTCTTTGTATATTTGTAAAGCCAGCTTTTTTTATGATATTTATTAATACTTCAATGGTGACTGTATAATATTTTGACCGCATAACATATGTTTTACATGTTTTACTTCCTGTATCTTCGATGATGTACATTGAAATATCACAAATATTTTTTTTAAACTCCCAGGTCTGAAATAGAAAATACTTTTTACTTTTATCTTCACGCAAACCATAAGTTTTAATTTGAGTTTTCGTCAAATCTTCTTTTTCATAATCTCTAACACTAATTAAGCAATATCCTCCATGTTTTGTACATAGATAGAATTGTTTGAATGCTGTTAAAATATCTTCATCATTTAATAAATGCGGTATTGAATTGTCAAATGATAATACTACATCAAACTCTTTCTTATGGTGTTTATAAGCGTATCTCATATCTGCAACAGAAAATGATATGTCCAGATTTCTTTTCTCTGCTTCCTTTTTAGCTCTATTAATTTCATTTTCGGAAAAATCTGAAGCTGTTATTTTGTATCCGTTTGATGCTAATCCGATACTTTGTGTTCCTATACCACATGAAACATCAAGAATATTTTTTATATGGTTGTCTGTATATTTCTTGAAAATTTGCTTTATTTGTTTAGCTTGGTTATTAATGCTATATTCCCAGTTGTCAAATACTAAATGATAAAACGGTTCTAATTTATTATAAAAATCATCTTTCATTATTTTATCCCGTTTTCATGTATAACGTTTAGATCATGTACAGGCAAAGGGTAGTTGATACTGTCTTTGTCTGAAACATTTCTATCCTGTTTTTATTTTATTTTCGCCCGTGATCTTTGCCTGTTGCATGGATCGACAAGTTATAAGTTTTTCTATTTATCACTTTAAGCGGTTTGATGCTTCATCGGAGAACTAACAACTGAACATCGATTTTATTTGCTCGATATGATTGCAATCGTGTTTTTAGAAATCTAGGAACTTCATTGATATTACACTTTCTAAATCCTACTTTTCGATAGAAATCAAGTAAATGTGTATAGGGTAAACAAAAACATTCTCTATCAGGAAGTGCCTCGATCAGTTTATTTAATAGAGTTGTTCCGATACCTTTTCCTTGATATTTCTGAAGGATTTGCATCCCACGAAGAATAAATACTTCATTTTCTAGCGATAAACGCCCAACTCCGATTGGAGTTTCATTATCTACTGCATATACAACAATATCGGATGGAGTAAATTTACCACCATATCCACAGTTTTTATAAAATGTATCTAGCCACTTTAAGTTAGATGCTTTTCTTGTTTTGTATTTCATGGTCATGTCTTATAACAATTATGGTCAGCTATCTTGAGTGAGCCCCAGTGAACTCCAGATTAGCTGCACCAATTGGTTAAGATTTTTTCTTTTATTTATATCCAGTTTAATTCAGCTTTGGTCAATTCATTTTCTGAATCTCCTGTATTTACAGTTCCCTTCGGTTCAATAAGTAATACTTTGCATTCATTTTCTGTAGTTGGTTTATGTTCGATTCCTTTTGGAACAACAAACATTTCTCCTGTTTCTAGTAAAATTGTTTCATTTCTTAATTTTATTGTCATTTTTCCGTCAATGACAATAAATACTTCATCTGTTTCATCATGCTTATGCCAAACAAATTCACCATTAAATTTTGCAACTTTGAAATGGTAGTCATTCATTTGAGCGATTATTCTTGGAGACCAGAAGTCATTGAATTTTTCAAATTTTTCTTTTATGTTTATCTTTGAATTATCCATGGTTGTTTATCTCTCTCTTTTATCCTCTTAACGTTAATGATCTCTTATATTTTCGCAGCGGAGCAAGAAAATATTAAGAGCATCTATTGGTTAAATGTTTTATGATTTCCTGTTTGTCTATTAAAATCTTTTTTTGTATTTTTATAAGGAAAAACTTCCTGTGGTATATCATAACCAAGGAATTCACATAATGGTTTCCAACCTTCAGTTACGTTATATTCCAATAAATTTTTTCTTGGAACAATATCTCTTACTTTATTATAATAATCTTCGCATACTTTAATGACTTTATCTTTATCTTTTATACTATTTTTGAGAAATTCATCAAAAAAGTATTTTCTAATAAATTCAAAAATTGGGATATTATTATGTACAGGCATATAAACTGTAGGATATATTGTATTTATTATGCTATTATACCATTCTTCTGGATTTCTTATTGTAAGAATAACTTTAGCATTAGGGTAGTAATTTATAAGTTTATCAATAACTAAGCATCCTGGTAAATCTAGAATTGCATCGTAATTATTGAGGAGTTGAGAAAAGGGAATATCATTTCCTTCAAATACAGATAACCAATATGGCAAATCTTTTGGTTTTTGAAAAAGCTCCTCCATTTTATAGCAATTACCAAAGCCAATGATTTTTAAAGCTGTTTTTATAGATACTGTACCTGTTCTAGGTAAAGCTGCGCCAACTAATCGAATCTTGTTATCATATAACATATTATTAGTTCCATTTAACGTTTAAACTCAGCTACTGGATTTGAGCGGAGCGAAAAGCCAGTTAGCTGAAGTGGTTAGTTATGAAATTTTATCTATTATTCTTAATTTTTTGTTTTCGTCTTTCTCTGCTAAAAATACTTTGTAACAATTTTTATTCAATGCATCCCATAAATGATGATAAATTCTATCTTCAACCATATTGTAAGTTACTTTCATATCTTTTAAATCTGAAGCCTTTATTTCAAGAAGATAGAACCGTTTATCACTTAAATGATGAAAATAGGATAGATGCTTGTTAATTTGCTCTATGCTTGGAGCTGTATGTATGAATGGGACATTTCCACCAAAATCATTTCTATTTCTTGAATCGTAATTACCATCAATATCAGTATAATTCTGAAATTTTTTTATGGGTACTATATGATATAATTTTTCTGGAACTTCTTCTAATTTTATTTCTGGTTCATCATGTTCCATTTTATTTCCCCATTTTTATTCATAACGTGGAAATCACTTATTTTTTATGAGCCCCAGCGAATAAAAAATTAAGTGAATAGATTTTGTTATAGGTTCCCATTTTGTAATGTTTTTTCCATCAAATAGGCTTTCATACCATTAGAGTTTACTATTCCTGTCATTTTTTTGAAACCCATTTTCTGGTAAAATGGCATGGCAAAAATGCTTGATTCAAGTGTTAATAAAACTGACCCCTGTTTAATTGCTTTTTCTTCATATTTCTGAAGAAGTTTAGCTCCAATGCCTTTCATATGTTCATCTTTATCAACATATAGACTGGAGATATTTTGTTTTGTTCCTCTAATCATGCCAATGATTTTACTATCATTTTCTGCAACAAAAAAAATACTTTTACTTCTGAAACAATCAATAAGTTCTTTTGCTGATTTTTTTTCAGTATCAAAAAAATCTAAAGTCCCCTGTATTCCTTCTTTATCAGCGAGGCTATTTTTATCAAAGTAGTCACTTCCTGCAAAATATTTAAATGTTTTTCTTGCTAGCTTTGCTACTTCAATAACATCTTTGTCTTCAAATTCTCTTATTATCATGTGATCAAATTTTTTCTATAACGTTTTAACTCACATACAGCTATGAAGCGGAGCGAAATAGCTGTTAAGTGCAGTGCTTGGTTATGAGTTTTTTATTATTTATAATGTTAGTCCCATGCAATGGTTATCAAAATACGTTCCATTTATAAAGACATCGTTACTCATAGTTCCTTCAATGATAAATCCTTTATTTTTATATAGAGCAATTGCATGATTATTATCGGTTCTTACACTCAAATTAATTTTATTTATTATTTGGTTAGCTTTTATCCAATCAATTAACATATCAAGCATTAATGTGCCTATTCCCAAATTCCAATATTCTTTTCTAACTGAAACACCAAATTCACCAACATGCCGAATGCGAGGGCGACTGCCTGCAGAAAATGATAATGAGCTAACTATTTTATCATTGATTACGCCTACTAAATATAGAAGGTTCTCTGATTCAGCACAATTATTCAAAAACTCTTTTTCTTCTATTTCTGATATTCCGAATTCTCCCGGACCAAAAGTAAGGAAATCTGACTCTCTGCTTATTGTTTCAATATAATTTAGTATTTCATTCGCATCTTCTTCTTTGGCTTCACGAATAAGAATCTCTTTTCCATTTTTCAAATTTTGTAATTTTGACTTTATTTTTTTCATTTATATTGTTCTCATAACGTTCGAGTTCAGTTGCGAGCGTAGCGAGTTAACTGCAACGTTTGGTTAAATCTTCTATTATTTTATTTATTTCAATATTGCCTTCATATCTAATAACAGGACATATAATTTGTTCCTTAATCCATTTTTCATGGAGCAATTTACTTCGTGTTTCAAGCCCTCCAGTATCATAATTTGCAGCCCATTCAATAAATTCGCAATGCTGCTTATATAAATTTCCTTTAGGGAGTAGTGCAGTTTCACCAAATCTAGTAATCTCTCTTTCTTTTATTCTCTGCATTCTAATTTCTTTAGGAATATAAAGAAATATCACCAAATCAAATAAAGGAATTAGAGAATCACCCCAACCACACAAAGAACCTGCTAGAACCCAATTTTTATTTTGGTTCATATCTATATTAAGCAATTTAAGTCTTTCATCTTCACTTCTTATCGTCGTATAAGGTGGATCAGTTGGCATCCAAAAATAATCATCTGTATCTATATTGGCTATTATAAATTCTTTTTCTATTGCTTTCCCAAGAGTTGTTACTCCAGAGCCTGATGCTCCTAATATATGTATATGTTTATATTTCATTCTTAGTTCATTTAACGTTTTAGCTCACATCCAGGTATGAAGCGGAGCGAAATAGCTGTTATGTGCAGTGCTTGGTTAAAGTTTCCTTTTTCTTTTTATAGAATATTTTGATCCATCTATGTTTAGGATACCATATACCAATACAAATAATAAATATAGCAAATGGTGTTCCCATAATAATATAAACATTTCCTAACTCATTTGAAGTTAGGAACTTCATTGAAAGATAAATGATAACTGCTTTTATTACAAAAGATAATAGCCAAATATTTGATACCTCTTTCCAGATTTTTTTGTATAAGTAGCTTTCTCTGAATTTCCATTCAAGAAGTTTTGGATCTGCTTTTTCTGCGAATAGTTGCCATATGGGTTTATCCAGTAAATTCAATGTTATGATAATGATACAATAAATACTACACTCAAAAATGGTGGAATAGGTCAGTAATACCTTAACTGATATAAACCACAGCATGGCTAACTTACATATTGAATAGACTAAAAATATCATTGAAATAGGGTCAAATATTTTCTTTACATAATGAAAGTATAATTGACAGAATAATCCCCAGAAGAAAGTTGCAATATAAGCTACCGTAATATCGTAATTTGAGTTTAATACTGAAAATAATATAATTGGAATATATGCAGATAATATCATATCAAATCCCAATAAAGATTTAATAATCATTTTGATCGTATTTGACTCTCCCTCAAACGATTCAAAATCATTTTTTGATTTTTCAAATTCTATACAGTTCATTCTCCCCACTTTTTTACCCCCAGTATATTTTATATCTTTAACGTTTTAACTCACATACAGCTATGAAGCGGAGCGAAATAGCTGTTATGTGCAGTGATTTGTTATCAGTTTTTGATTTTTCCATTCTTCTTTTAGAATACCATAAAGTAATCTATCACACCATTTATTGTGATGGAATTTTTCTTTTCTTAATTCACCTTCTTTTAAAAAACCACACTTCTGCATTACTTTTTCCGATGCTTTATTTTCTTTATCGCAGGATGCTGTCATCTTATGAAGGTTCAATTCTTCAAATGCAAATTCAAGAATTTTTATTATTGCTTCGACTACAATTCCTTTCCCCCAATATTTTTTCATAAGAAAATAACCACATTCAGCAA
>DASCNA010000137.1:0-31082 GCA_036011305.1 Victivallales bacterium | reverse complement strand
GATGAATTATAATTTCTCAATAATTCTCTATAATGAACATTAAATTCAGATACATTTATCACTATTGTCATCAAGCAAACTATAAAAAATTAATTTACATCTAAAAAAAAAGATTATTTATGATTATAAGAATTATCATTGGTTTAGTTATTGGTGCTGTTGCAGGTGGACTTTTAGGATACGCAGGTAAATGCTCTGGTAGTACTTGAAGCCTAGTCTCCACCCCCTGGTCAGGGATTATATTTGGTGCAATTTTTGGCATTATAATTGCATTATTCACTCTTAAATCATAATAAAACAGAGTTTTTATAACAAACTTGTGTGTTAATTTATCTTTCTGACATTAACTTATTTCTTTTAATATCAAGAAATAAGAATAATAATTGCGGAAAGACAGATATAATGCAAGAAAGTTATTTACAAAATAATATTGCTGAACGTATTGGTGGCAATACCTTTGGTAAAGAAGATAAAATATACAAGTTCGAGAAAATAAAAAGAGCAAAGAGAGAAGCTCTGGCTGCCAATCCTGGAGTTGAGTTAATTGACATGGGAGTTGGTGAGCCTGACGAAATGGCCTACCACGCAGTTATAGAAACGTTAACTGAAGAAGCTGCCAAATGGAGCAACAGACAATACACTGATAATGGTATACTGGATTTCAAACAAGCTGTCAAAAAATACATGCACGACGTTTTCTCCGTCAACCTTTGCCATAATGAGGAAATATGTCACGCTGTAGGAAGTAAATCTGCACTTTCATTAATACCGTCAGCTTTTATCAACCCAGGAGATATAGCTATATTAACTGTTCCTGGCTATCCTGTTTGCGGGACATGGACAAAATACTTAGGAGGAGAAGTTGTAAATCTTCCTCTAAATGAGGAAAATTCTTTCCTGCCAAATCTCGAATCTTTAACAGAAGATCAGAGAAGAAGAGCTAAATTGCTATACATAAACTATCCAAATAATCCAACTGGTGCTGTTGCTACTGAAGATTTTTTTAAGAAAGTTATTAAATTTGCTAAAGAAAATAATATTCTGGTAATATCAGATGCTGCTTATGCTCCTTTAACTTTTAACAAAAAACCTATCAGTATTCTTTCAATACCCGGAGGGATGGATTGTGCAATTGAATTGCATAGTATGTCAAAAGGTTTTAATATGACAGGTTGGAGATTAAGCTGGGTGTGCGGCAATGCTTTAGCTGTAAAAACATTTGCCTATGTAAAAGACAATGCAGACAGCGGTCAATTTGCCGCGATCCAGAAAGCATCTGTAACAGCTCTTGAAAACTGGGAGAACATTACCCCTGCAATAAATATAAAATATGAAAGAAGGTTAAAAAGCCTAACCGAAACTCTACAGGAATTAGGATTTCCTGCTAAAATGCCTCAAGGTAGTTTTTATCTATATGTAAAAATACCTAAGGCTGTGAAAAACGGACCAGAATTTGCAAATGCTGAAGAATTCACTCAATGGCTGATTAAAGATAAATTAATTAGCGCAGTGCCTTGGGATGATATAGGACATTATGTTCGTTTCAGTGCAACTTTTGTAGCTGTAAACGGCATTGAAGATGAAAAAAATGTACTTAATGAATTTAAAAATAGACTTAAAAGCTCTAAATTTATTTTTTAATAAAACAATAGCAATAAAAAAGGGAAATTAACATGGAAAGCAAAATACGTAACAGATTAGAAGAAATCAGAAGTTTTCTTCAAGCTGACGGCGGTGATCTTGAAATCGTCGAAATTGATGGCAAAACTGTAAAACTTAGATTAGTTGGTGCCTGCGGCAGCTGCCACCATGCAATGATTACTCTAAAAGACGGTATTGAAAAAGACCTGAGAGAACAAATCGATCCTGAAATTTTAGTTGAAAGAGTTCAGGATTAGTTTATTGATTTTTTATATTGAAAGCGGAATTTTTTAATTCCGCTTTTTTTATAATAACTTTTCCATTTCAATAATTATTTCATCCAACTGATTTATAATTGGCGGAGCAAAATATTCATTTTTTAACGGTGTTATTGAAATATGGCCTCCATCAATGCAGTTAAGGTCACTACCTTCATTATGCAGAAAAGCAACGCCATCACCAACTATCGATGCATATTTTATTCCATCGTTTTCTTCCATATAAATTGTTTCATTATAAAGCCTATTTCCCAAATGAGTAATTCTTGCACCAGAAAAGTTATCAGATGATGGAAAATTTATATTTAAGATAAATTTCTCTTTCAATAGATCTTTTGAAAATTTTGATATCATGCTATTTATAAATCTTGAAGCCGCCTGCAGATTTGCCAAATTTGAAGGTCTGTCCATTGAGCATGCCAACCCGGGAATTTTATTTATCAAACCTTCACGTGCCACAGCGACTGTTCCTGAATAAAATATATCATCTCCCATATTTGAACCATTGTTGATTCCTGAAATGACTAAATCAAAATTAATATCTTTATAGACACCGAACAGAGCTACTTTTACACAGTCAACAGGAGTTCCATCGACAGCATAGCCTCCTTCAACTTCTTTAATTTCCATAGATTTGAACAGCGTTACAGAATGTGAAGCTGCACTCTTCTGAGTCAACGGTGCACATAAATAAACATTATGATCTTTATTTAAAACGTTGTATAAAGTTAATATTCCTTCAGCATTATATCCATCATCATTTGCAAGCAGTATATTCATAACTTTTTCACTTTCATTTTGTATCAAGAGTTTATAAAATATATATTATTTTTAATTTTTTTCTGTTTTGTGATTAGAAAAAACTGATTTTAACTATATTTTATAAGCTCAAATTAAATGGCGTGATGCCCAAGTGGTCTAAGGGACTGGTCTGCAAAACCAATATTCGCCGGTTCGAATCCGGCTCACGCCTCCATTTACTTTTATAAAACAAAATGTTTTTTAGTTTTTAATAAAACTATAAAACAGGCAACTATATTGTAAATCGGTATATCACTACTGTCCGGACAATTGCCTATCGTAATAAATATCTTTATATTTAATGACACATGTATGTGTCTCTATTTTTGAAATTTAAAACGCTGGTGGAATTATGGGTAATGTAGTAGGGAAAAAAGTCCCGAGAATAGACGGCTATGAAAAAGTCACAGGAAAAGCTGTTTATAGTGATGATATTAAAATACATGGAATGCTATACGCTGCACAACGATATACAGATTATCCAAGTGCAATAATTAAGAAAATTGATACAAGTAAAGCTTCTGCTATTCCTGGAGTCAAAAGAATTATTCTTCAAGATGATATCCCAGGTCAAATAACTGTTGGTCATGTTCGTGAAGACCAAAAAATACTGGTAAAAGATCAGGCTTTTTATTCAGGGGACGTTATTGCAGTAGTTGCAGCAGAGACTCTTGAAATCGCAAATAAGGCTGCTGACAGTATTGAAATAGAATATGAAGAACTTGAAGGTATCTTTAATGTTCATGATGCACTTAAAGATGATGCCAGGTTAATTCATCCTGAATATAAAAGCAATGTGGTACTTCATTATCCATTGCGAAAAGGTAATGTAGAAAAAGGTTTTGAAGACTCTGATCAAGTACTCGAAAGAGAATACAACACCGGATTTCACGAACATGCCTATATAGAAACAGAAAGTGCCATAGCTATTCCCGATCCATCATGCAGAGGCATTAAACTTCATGGATCCTTTCAATGCCCTTTTACAACGAGAAAATTTGTTGCTAAATGTCTTGATATAAAATTGAATCAAGTGAATGTTAATGGCACACTAATAGGTGGTTCATTTGGAGGTAAAGATGATACTGTTTCTGCAATGGCTGCAAGGGTATCTCTTTTAGCTAAGCTAACAGATAGACCTGTAAAACTGACTTTATCTAGAGAAAATTCTATAAAAGAAAGCTATAAAAGACATCCTTACTGTATTAAACATAAAATAGGCTTTAATAAAAACGGTAAAATCCAAGCATTAAAAATAAACATATTAGCTGATAGCGGTGCTTACTCATCTATGTCATTTTTTGTAACATGGAGAAGTGTTGTTCAAGCTGCAGGCCCTTACGAAATTCCAAACGTTCACACAGATGTTCGTTCAATTTATACAAATAATACATATACAGCAGCATTCAGAGGGTTTGGTTCTCCACAGATTATATATGCTCAGGAATCACTGATGGATGAAATAGCAGATATATGCAATATTACTCCATATGAAATTAGAAAATTAAATGGATTTAAACAAAACAGTATTACTGCCAGCGGTCAGGTTTTAGACAAACATACAGTATCCTTAAATCAGGTAATTGATGAAGCTGTAAAGAAATCTGATTATTTCAAGAAAGTAAAAAATTATAAGATAAAAAACAGTTCCTCCAATAGATATAAATACGGCATTGGAATGGCCAGCAGTTATAGAGGCTGCTGCTTAGGTGCTGAAGGTGTTGACGCTACATCAGCGATTGTATCTGTACAGCTTGACGGAAGTGTCTATTTACAGGCAGGCCTTAACGAAAATGGCCAGGGTTTACGAACAACATTCGGTCAAATTGCTGCAGAAGTTTTGGGCGCAAAATTTGAAGATATTCATTTTTTGGAACCGCAAACTGCTCAAATTAATGACGGTGGTCCTACTGTTGCCTCAAGATCAACATTAATGGGTGGAAATGCTACATTAATGGCTGCTCAGGAAATTAAAGAACGTATTTTTAATATTATAAAAACTGATTTAGAAGTTAGTACTATTGATGAACTTGATTGGAAAGATGGCTTCATTTACGCAAGTAATGGAAAATCCATGCCGTTCAAAGGTGCAGCATTCAGAGCATATCAGGCAGGTGTTAATCTTTCTGCTTATGGATGGTACAAAGCACCTGAGGTTTCATGGGATGAGGAAACAGGTCAGGGTAATGCATACTTTACATATGTCTACGGATGTCAGATAATAGATTTACGAATTGATACTCACACCGGCAAAATAGAGGTAGAAAAAGTTACAGCAGCACATGATGTAGGCAAGACAATAAACAGACTTGGTGCAGAAGGTCAAATATACGGAGGAGTAGCTCAAGGTTTAGGTTATGGAATTTGGGAGCACTATAATATTCAAAATGGTGAACTAAAATCAGAAAACCTAGATGAATATTTAATTCCGACAATTAAAGATATTAATAAAATAGAACCAATTATCATAGAAAATCCAGATGCAGATGGACCATTAGGTGCTAAAAGCCTTGGTGAACCGACATTAGAACTCGGTGCAGCAGCAGTTAATAACGCAGTATCCAATGCACTTGGCAAAAGATTTTATGAAATTCCTCTTACGCTTGAAAAGATTTTTCTAGACAAACAATTAGTTAAACCTTCAAGAGCAAGTGAAGCCGGTCTTTCTTCCTCTGGCAAAAAACAAAGTCCCAGATTATCCAATATTACTTACACTGTGCCTAATAATCTAAATGAAGCATTGAAATTACTAAACGACAAAAAATATACTATTTTTGCCGGCGGTACAGATGTAGCAATTGAGTTGAGAAAAGCAACACATAAAACTGACCTTCTCTATGTTGGCAATTTAAAGGAAATAACAAGTATTGAGTCAAATCAAAATGAAATTATTATTGGTGCTGCGGCTAAATATAAAGATATTATTAATAATGATAAAATTAAAAATTTTCTCCCTGCACTTGTCGAAGCATGCAGTACTATAGGAGCTAAACAGACTAGGAATATGGGAACAATTGGGGGCAATATAGCAAATGCCGCACCTTGTGGAGATTCTATCCCCCCATTAATAGCTTATAATGCTGAACTGGAGCTTGCTTCTGCCAAAGGAACACGACGTTTTAAGATTGAAGACTTTATTACAGGCTCCTATAGAACTCATAGAGAATATGAAGAACTCATCACTAAAATAATAATTCCTAAGCCTAGTAAAAGATATAAATATGGCTATATACAACTTGGTAGACGCGGTGCTGTAAATATAACTAGAATCTCTTCACTAGCTTTAGTCTCATTTGACAAAAATGACAAAATTGAAGAGTGTATTCTGGCACATGGTGCTTTATTTTCAAAGCCAGGTAGATTTTATTATCTTGAAAGCTTGTTAATTGGTCAAAAATTAACTGAGAAATTAATTAATTCCATTGATGAAAAGTTATCAGAAATCATTGAGCAGGAAATCGGCGGAAGATGGTCTTCTGAATATAAAAAGCCTGCATTTATAAATATCTGCAAAGATACACTCAAAGCATTGATGAAATAGGGAGATATAAAAATGAAACTTAATTTTAAACTTAACGGCGAACATGTAAACATAAATGTTGATAATTCAAAACGTCTTTTAGATATTTTACGTGAAGATTATTTTCTAACCGGCACAAAAGAAGGATGCGGAGTAGGAGAATGCGGAGCATGCACTGTTATCATGAACGGCAACGCTGTTCATTCATGCATCATTCTTCCTCCACAAATAAATGGAGCTGAAATTGAAACAGTAGAATATTTAGAGCAAAACGGTGAACTTTCTGAGCTACAGGAAGCTTTCATAAAGCATGGAGCAATACAGTGCGGTTTTTGTACCCCTGGAATGCTAATGAGCGCTACAGCATTGCTTAGGAAAAATCCTGAACCCAATGATGATGAAATTAAAGAAGCTTTAGAAGGTAACCTTTGCAGATGCACAGGATATATACCGATAATAGATTCAATCAAATCATTATAACTAATATTTGTAATGGAAT
This sequence comes from Victivallales bacterium, assembly GCA_036011305.1. Taxonomy (GTDB): domain Bacteria; phylum Verrucomicrobiota; class Lentisphaeria; order Victivallales; family GWF2-38-69; genus DASCNA01. Next base: position 24,343 of record DASCNA010000137.1, on the reverse strand, counting down.
TTATCTTTGATAGTTAAATTCCATTGGGTGGGAGGGAAAAATGAACAGTAATTCATCATTAAAGCATTTAATGTACTACAGTTGGCTAATTTGGGGAATAGCTGCAGCGTTCGCCATTTTTCAACAATATACAGTTTCCGTTTTTGGTTTATTCAGCTCACAATTTTCAACAATGCTGTCAGTATCAAAAATAGATATCAGCTTTATGTCTGCTTCTTTTTTTATAGCGTTTTCTCTTATGCAGATACCTGCTGGACTATTGCTCGATAGATATAGTATAAAAGTTATTTATCGAAGTTCTATTATTATTAGTTTAATAGGCTTACTAGTTTTTTATTTTATTCCATACTATATACCCACTCTTATATCTGTTTACATCATGGGACTGGGTATGTCAATTTCTTTTGTTGGTGGAATAATGCTGATAATTAGATGGTTTCCAAGTAATAGATTTGCCCTTATGGTTGGTTTATTAGGAGGAGCACAATATTTTGGAGTCGCACTTATTTCTATTCTTTCAGTTTATATTGTCAACCATTATAATATTTATTATTTGCTTGCACTTTTAATAACAGTAAATATCATTCTGCTTATTTTCATTTTTATTTTCATCAAACCAACACAAGCCGATAGCTTAAGGAATTATTCTTCAAAAAAAGTTTACCCCAATATTTTCACTTCCTTGAAAGGTGCTATCTTAATTAAAGATTCATGGTATGTAGGTATATATAATTCGTGTTTGCTTGGGACAGCTATAGCATTTTCTACTTTCTGGAATTTTTCATATCAAAAACAATTTGATAACACTGCAACAAATATAACAATTATCAACAGTATGATTCTAATAGGACTGGCTCTTGGAAACCCTTTTGCTGGATGGCTGTCGGATAAAATAAAATCTAGAATTAAGCCTGCAAGGTTATTTGCTGTTTTAAGTTTATTATGTTTATTAATCATACTATCTGGTATTATTCCAACCTCTATAATATACATAATTATGTTTCTTTACGGTTTTTTCAGCAATACCTCAGCAATAAGTTTTGCCTATGCCAAAGAACATACTTCTTTTCAATATCACGGCACTGTATGTGGTTTACTCAATACAATATGTTTTATTGTTGTAACTCTGCTCCAAATTATACCGGGTATTTTTTACGAAAAATTAAATTTTATATACAGTGACATATATCATTACAGCGCCGCATTTTTAATTTTTCCTTCACTAATAGTTATAGGAATAATCGCCACTTTTTTCATGAATGAGACAAACTGTCAACCGGTAAAATAAATTATAAGTATTTTGCGAGATTTTCTTTATAGTTAATATTTGACTTTATGTCAGGATCATTAACTTCAACATCCTGAACACTAACATTATTGTCAATAAAAAAACTCTTAATTCCTCCGTCATAATCAAGAGGAATTATAGCTGCCAGTTCTTCAGGTATAATAATAGGATGCCCCCCCCTATTATTATAAACTGGACGTATCATATTTTGTTTATTCAAAAATTCTTTACATAAAATTGACAGAGTTTGTACAGAAGAAAATGGATGGTCAACCGGCCAGATCAAATAACCTGAATATTTAGATGCTCGCTTAATTCCATAATAAATTGAAGATATCATCCCATATTCAGGAGTTTTATTTATTATATATTTTATATTTGGATAATCAGGAAGTGAGTTTTCTCTATAAGTGCAATAAATATTTTTAAAACCTACTTCTTTAAGTTTATTACATATGATTGATAAAAAATTTATATCATCAATTTTAAGCTTCCATTTAGGCATACCAATACGCTTACCCTGTCCGGCAGCTAAAATTATAACGGCGATATCATTAGTTGATAGTTGTTGATTCATAAAATATTTACTCTTAAATAAATTAATGAACATGATCAAATTTGGCAATCATGCTCATTAACAATTAACAATTTATCATTAGTTTCTATTATTATTCATAAATATACATAAATGCTTTTTCAGGAGTCATAGGTAAATCAAAAATAGGTTCTTTATTATCCTGCCTTGCTGCTCTTGCTGCATCCATTAATGCAAAATATGCCCCGATGCCATGAATAAAAGGAGGTTCTCCAACAGCTTTTGAATTACATACAGCGTAAGGATTTTTTACATTTTCCAAGAAATCAATTGTCAGTTTCTTAGGAATATATTTAATATCAGGCATTTTATAAGCATTAGTAACTGACATACAGCGTCCATTTTCAGCATATACCAAATTTTCCATTGTTGACCAACCCAATCCCTGTATAATACCGCCTTCAAACTGACCAAGATCAATATCTTCACTAATGCTCTGCCCTATATCATGCACAACTTCTATGGAATCAATTTCATAAGTTCCTCTAATACAATCCAGAGTTACTTCTGTAATCGATGTACCGTAACTATGATATGTATAAGGCTGTCCTTCCATTTTTTCTGCATTCCAGTACAATTGTGGAGGTGCATAAAATTCATGGCATGATAGATCTACTCTTGACCAGTAAGCATCTTTGATCAACTGTTTCCAAGAATATTCTGTTTTTCTTCCGTCAACATAAATAACTTCATCTTTAATTTTGACGGTTTCAACATCTTCAACATTCAAATGTTCTGCTGCATATTTAGTTAAACGCTCAAACAATACATTACATGCTTTAAAAGTTGCCATACCATTTAAATCTGCTCCTGTGCTTGCGGAAGTAGGAGAAGCATTGGCAATTCTTGTTGAATTTGTCGGTTCAACCTTAACCCTGTCAGGATTAATCGAAAGTGTTTTAGCTGCAACAAGAAGTATTTTCATATTTACGCCCTGCCCCATTTCTACTGCTCCAGTACTCACTCCTACGCTTCCATCCGTATAAATATGGACTAAAGAACCTGCCTGATTAAGAGCTGTCTGCACAAAAGAAATACCAAAGCAAATAGGTGTGACATAAATACCTTTTTTAGTTTCAGAATTAATTTTATTATACTCTTTAACAGCTTCTATTCGTGAATCAATATTATATTTTTCATCAAGAGTATTCCAGCATCGTTTAGAATTACAGTATTCTACTCTCATTTTATATGGCAGTTGATCTCCTTCATCCAATAAATTAGCTTTCTGAATAGAAGCAGGATTAACACCCATTTTAAATGCTGAATTATAAATTGCAGATTCCATTAAAAATACTGCCTGTGGAACACCAAATCCTCTAAATGCAGTATTTGGAGTAATGTTTGTTCTACAGCTAATAGCTTTACCATTAAAATTTGGAATTTTATATGAGTTAACAGTATGCAATATAGAACGTCCTAAGACTGGAAGAGAAATATCAGAAAAAGCTCCGCCATTCTGATACATAGTGACTTCATATGCTAAAATTTTACCGTTTTTATCAAATCCAATTTTATAATCAGATGAATAAGGATGACGTTTACCGCTTGTAGTGATATCTTCATGCCTGCTTAATACAAGTTTAACAGGTTTATCCAGAACATAAGAAGCAACAGATGGAAGACATGCCCAAACTGCACAGCCTTCCTTACCACCAAAACCGCCTCCCAAACGTCTAATCTCAATTTCAACTTTATGCATTGGTATTCCCAATACGTCCGAAACATGATGTTGATAACCTGCAGGAGCCTGAGCACTGCAGGAAACCTTTATATTACCGCCTTCGATAGGTTCCGCTAAAGCGCTTTGAGTCTCAAAATAAAAATGTTCCTGTCCGGCTGATTCAACTCTGCCTTCAATAATATTCTCACATTTGCCCCAGGCAGATTCAGTATTACCCAATGTCATTTCCATTGGAGAACCAAATATTTCATTCTTACTATAAGCTTCTCTTGGATCGACAATAGGTTTTTCTTCTTCTAGATCTAACTCTATTAATTTCAGTGCATTAAAGGCCTGGCTTCTTGTTTTTGCTACAACTAAGGCAACTGGCTGTCCAATAAATTTTACAGAATTTTCTGCCAATAGCGGTTGATCCTGAATAATATGTCCAATCTGATTTTTCCCTGGAATATCTTTATATGTTAATACTTTTACGACACCTTCAGCAAGTTCAGCTTTTGAAATATCAACTTTAATTATTTTTCCTTTTGCAACGGGAGAACCAAATATAACAGAGTGAAGCAATCCTTCTCTTGCAGGAAGATCATCTACATATTGAGATTTACCCTGTACATGCATTTTCATATCTATGTTTTTCATTTTGACACCTCTTCAAATTTCACATGTTCAGGGAAAAGTTTGATAAAATGAGAATAGAACAGTTGTTTTAATAGCAATTTTTTATATTTTGCAGTTCCTCTTATATCATCAATCGGAGTAACTTCGGAAGCAACAATATTACCGGCGGCTCTTATGATTTCTCCAGTTATTTTTTTATCAGATAAATACTCACTTGTTTTTCTTAGTAGATATGGTACCGGGGCAACACCACCGGCAGAAATAACAATTGAGTTTACCTTATTGTCATTTAATTCAACTTTAACTGCAGAATTACATGATGCAATATCCAGATATTTTCTGTTTGAAACTTTTTCAAAATTAAAATATGTATTTTTACCAGGCAGAGGAATAATAATTTTTTTTATTAATTCGCCTTTTTTTAAATCATAGGTTTTATATCCTTTATAAAACTCTGATAGTTTTACTGTTCTTGGAGAGTTGCTGTTTTCAATAACCAGGGAGGCATCTAATGCCAGGAAAATAATAGTTAAATCACCTATTGGAGAAGCATTGACAATATTACCGGCGGCTGTTGCTTTATTTCTCATGATATTTGAAGATATTAAAAGTAAATCTTCACTCGTCGAGGGAAAATATTTATTGAATAATGGTGACTTTCTTAACTGCTCTGTAGTAACTCCTCCCCCGATACTTAATACGTCTTCATCAAGTTTAATTTCATTAAATTCTTTTCTATCTGAAAGGAAACATACATTTTCAGATAATAAAGCTTCAGGTTTTTGTACTAACAGGTCTGTTCCTCCTGCAATATATGTACACTCTGAATCCTTATGGGAATCCTTTTTTATATTTTTATTAATTTCTTTAAGTTTATCTGAAATTTTTAGAAAATATTCAGGTAAAATACCTGACTCTATAAGAAGTTCTATCCTAGATTCTTTATTACATGCTTTATTGTTGAACAAAGCAGCAATAGCTACTGCTGCTTTTTTTATTGATGCATAACCTGTGCATCTGCAAATATTTCCATCTAACGCATTTATTGCATCTTCATAGGAAAAATCATCACTGGATAGACAGTAACCAGTTAATGCCAAGACAATTCCCGGTGTACAAAATCCGCATTGGGATGCATTATTCTCAATAATAGCACTCTGAACACTGTTTAATTTTTCAAAATTAACACCCTCTACTGTAACAAGATGTTTATTATTAATTTCTCCAAGCGGCAATAAACATGAAGCACAGGCTCTGTACTCAACATTACCAGATTCTCCCAGTTCTCCGACTAAAACAGTACAGGCTCCGCATTCTCCTTCTTTGCAGCCCTCTTTTGTTCCTTTGAGCTTTAGCTCTTCTCTGATAAAATCAATAGAAGCTGTCGCAGGATGGAGCTCGCTTTCAACATACTGATTATTAACGATACACCTAATCATTTAACATACCCTCGAATTATATATAGTATTATTTAAAAATATATTATTTCCAATATCATATAATCCCCGACTATATATATGATGTTAAAAATAATAAATCGAGAATCAGAACAAATATTATATATTAGAATTCTAAACAAATCTGCTTGCATAGATAGACTTTAGATACTTGTTTTTATTGCACAATGCATTTTAATATAATTTTATTACTCTATGAGATATTTAATGATTTAATTTATCATAACTTATTTGTCTTTTTTAAAATACTGACAATATATTTATTTTCTATATAGAGAAATAAGTTATTCATGAATAAATATAAACCATTATACTCAAAAACTGTGGGAGAGAATAAATGAATTCATTACTCATCAAAAACGGTACAGTTGTCACTCTAGGATCTAGTAACAGAATTATTGAAAATGGTGCTGTTTTAGTTGAAGGCAAAACTATAAAACAAATAGGAAAACTGGAAGATATAAATATTCCTGAGAACACTGAAATCATTGATGCTAAAGGCAAATTAATCATGCCTGGGTATATTAACCAGCATATGCATTTTTATTCAACATTTGCCAGAGGAATAATGCCTAAACAGCCTGCAGCCAAAAATTTCCCTGAAATTCTCGAAAGACTTTGGTGGCCGTTAGATAAAGCTTTAAATGAAAAAGACATTTATTACAGTTCAATGGTTCCACTGATTAACGGCATTAAATCAGGAACAACTACAGTGTTTGATCATCACGAAAGCCAAGGATTACAGGCTGGTTGCATGGATATTATTGAAAATGCCGTTCGTGAAACAGGAGTTAGAGGTAACTTAAGCTTGGGCCTGTCAGATAGATATGGAAAAGGTCAAGAAGGTATTGATGAAAACATTAGATTTCTAACAAAACTTCAAAAACATATTAGCTCAACTAATGATGATATTGTTACAGGAATGTTTGCTCTCCATGCATTATTCACTGTAAATGAAACTTCATTAAAAGCTTCATGTGAGGCAGCTAATGATCTTAATGTAGGTTTTCATGTTCATACAGGAGAAGATGCATCAGATCAGTTACTTAATAAAAAAGAATATAATAAATCTGTAATAAAAAGGCTTTACGATGCCAAAGGATTAGGCAATAATACAACGGCAATTCACTGTATTCATATGTCTGATGAAGAATTTGATATTTTGGCAGAAACAAATACTCCTGTCATACATATTCCACAATCAAACATGAATAATGCAGTTGGGGTCGCAGATGTCCTTAAAATGATGGAAAAAAATATTCTGGTAGGTATCGGCACAGACGGTATGAGTCCAAGAATGGTTGACGATGTACGAGTGGCTAATATTGTTCACAAGTTAGTCAAAAAAGATCCTAGTATATTTTTCTGCGAATCCTGTCAACTGTTACTGGAAAACAATTCAAAAATTGCAAGCCGTTTCTTCAAACACAATGTTGGAGTACTTGAGGAAAATTCATATGCTGATATTATTCTGGTAGACTACATTCCACCGACACCTTTAAATGAATCAACACTTTTCGGTCATTTTCTATTTGGTATATGTGAAGCAAATATTGATTCTACCATAATAAATGGTAAAATTTTAATGAAGGACGGATCATTACTAAACCTTGATGAAGAAAAAATTATGGCAGAAAGCAGAGTTCAGGCAGCTGATTTCTGGAAGAGGTTTTAAATAGTATCAGACCTTAAGTTCTCATATTATTTATAACTTCAAAATAATATGAGAACTATGATTACTTTTCATAAAAGATTCAAATTATTATTAACTTTTCTCATGTTGAGTATTGCATGTGCAACTGTTTTTAGTTCTCCTCCCAAAACTGCTATCCAAAGAACAACTTATACTGGCAAAGTCACTCCGCTTATAAATACATATATCAGTTATGCGTTTGACGATGATATGCCAGGCCGGGTATTATATACTGCCAGAGAAGGCACCATTGCTAAAGGACCTATTTTTAAAGAAAACGGTGAAATTATTGAGGAAGGCACTCTATTAGTTAAATTTCATCCGGGTAGAAGAGAGAAGATTTATAACCAGGCATTGGCTAATCTTAGAGCTATGAAAGCAATGCTTCAATTCGCTAGGCATCAATATGAAAGAAACAAAAAATTAGCAAAAGTAAAATCAATAAGTCTTGCTCTACATCAACAGTCAGAAGCAAAGTGGTTTCAGACTTTAGCAGATTATGAAAGATTGACTATTGGAGTGGCAAGAGCTAAAACATGGCTTGACAACACAGTAATCAGAGCGAGTTTTGACTGTGTAGTAACAAAAGTATTATTTCCTTACGGGTTATGCACAGTCAGTGCAGAGATACTAAGAATAGCTCAGTTAGACCCTATGGGAATAAAGGTAAAAATGAAAAGAAATGATGCTTATAAAATAAATAATACAACTCCAATTATGGTCTTCCCGCATGGCAGCGATAAACCTCTAGGAGTTTATAGTTATAATAGAATTATTACTGAAAACGGAATTATCTTCAGAATTAAAAACAGACCTTTGCCTCCACCGATTAAAATTAAAAGCAAATATAAACATATTTCTAAATGCTTCAGTGTAGAAACATCTCATTATAAGGGTAAAAAAATATTATCTGTGCCTATAAATGCAATTATTGAAGATAATAATGGAAAGTTTGTCTGGAAAGGTATTGGCGAAAACCTCCTCGCTGTAGACAAAGGTATTAATTATGTTTTCCCTATTAAAAAGATATATATAGTAACAGAAGATATGATAAAAAACCTATCACCTCACCAAAAATATATTGCCATAAACTCTAAAACTGTTTTAAAAGGTTGTGATTTAATTCTTAGGAAATCTGATCTCCCTAGTAATTTACAGGATAATGATAAAGTATGTTTTTATCAGGAAAGATATTTGTTTATGCCAGGTGATAAAGTTAAAGTAGTAATAGATTTTGAAAAAGCTGAAAAATAATTTACCAAAATACGAGTTTAAAATGCAATATAGAAACTTTGGAAGACTTAATTTAGAAATTTCTGCCTTGGGTTTTGGTTCAATGAGATTGCCTACAATTGATAATCAAGAAAATAAAATTAATGAAACTGAAGCAGAAAGAATCATTAGTTATGCTTTTGATAATGGGGTAAATTATATTGATACAGCATATCCTTATCATGGTGGCAATAGCGAAATCACTGTAGGAAAAATACTCAAAAACGGTTATAGGGATAAAGTTTACCTTGCCGACAAACTCCCTGTCTGGAATGTAAACTGCTATGATGATTTAGATAAAATTTTCTATGAACAATTAAAAAAACTTCAAACTGACCGCATTGATTTTTACCTATTGCATAACTTAGGTGAACGCTTCTGGAAGCAAATTAAAAATGTAGATTTCATTAAATGGATTGAAGAGAAAAAAAGAGATGGAATGATTACATATTTTGGATTTTCATTTCATGATACTGTCGATACTTTTAAAGAAATTGTAGATAGTTATGACTGGGATTTTTGCCAGATACAATATAATTATATGAACGAAACAATACAAGCAGGTACTGAAGGACTTGAGTACGCTTACAAAAAACAGCTTCCTATAATTGTGATGGAACCATTATTAGGTGGAAGTTTGACAGGCTTTTCAAAGCATATTCAAAACATTTTCGATCTAGAAAATAAAAACCCTGTTGAAATGGCACTGAAATGGCTTTGGAATAAAAAAGAAGTATCATTTATGCTCAGTGGAATGAGTTCAATAGAACAAGTTAAGCAAAATATATCCTATGCTTCAAATTCTAAAATTGGCTGCCTTACAAGCTCAGAAAGTAACCTTATTAAGAAAGTACAAATAGAATTAAGTAAAACCATCTCAATACCATGTACAAAGTGTAACTACTGCACTCCATGTCCATCTAAAATTAATATACCGTATATTTTTAGTCTATATAATGAAGCAATGAAATATGCAAATTCTGAGATAACTAATTTACAATTAAATAAAGCACTATATAATAACCTTCCAAAAGAGGTCAATGCTTCGGCATGTGTAAAATGTAAAAAATGTGAGCCAAAATGCCCTCAGACTATAAATATTACAGATTTGTTAGAAAAAGCACATAATAAGCTTTATGATCCAAAATTATAATTGAATTGTTAGTTTTTTGTTAATTTACAGGAATTCTGTTGTATTATGATATATTATAAATTACATTCAAAGATTTTTATCTAATTTATAATTCTAAAAGGAAATTGAATGGAACAAGAAGAACATGATAGTGACAGTCAGATATTATCATTTGATGAAGCTATCAATAGAGTAAGGCTTAAACCCCTCCATTGGAAAATTTGGGTACTATCTGCTATGGGCATCTGGATGGAAGGTTTTAATCTATTTGTAATCGGGATTGCACTTCCTTTATTAAAACATGAATTTAATCCATCCCCGTTAGTTGTTGGAATTATTGCTGCCTCTGTAATTATTGGAACAATCATAGGTGCTGGAACATTAGGCCGCCTGGCAGATATTTACGGCAGAAAAAAAATACTTGTTTTTAATGCTCTTCTAGTCGCTGTATTCAGCCTACTGGCTGGAACTACAAATAATTTATACTGCTTAATGATATTTCTCTGTTTTGTAGGTCTAGGGGTTGGCGCAGATTATCCTATCTGTGCATCATATGTAGCTGAACTCATGCCTTCAAGAATAAGAGGAAAAATGTTAATTGGCGCATTTAGTTTTCAAGCTTTAGGCATGTTAACTGCAGCACTTGTGGGGTTTTGTGTACTTACAATTTATCCAAATGAAAATGCATGGCACTGGATGATTGCTCTAGGCTGTATTCCAGCCTTACTGATATGTCTTTTCCGACTTACAGTACCTGAAAGTCCAAGATGGTGTATTGAAAATGGACGAGCCAGGGATGCAATGCGTACGATTTCCAAACTGAGTTATAAAAGTAAATCAAGAATTTATAAAATTGTAAAAAAAGAAGAAAAATCCATTAAGAGATCACAACAAAAAGCTTTACCATACAGTGCTCTGTTTTCAAAAGAATATTTATATAAGACAATATTGGCCTCTCTTCCATGGTTCTTCATGGATATAGCAACATACGGTATTGGAATTTTCACCCCTACAATTATATCAACTATACTTACAATGAAACATGGCACATCATTGGTAGAACAGGATATTTTTTCAATTGGAGCCTCTGCTTTTACTTACATATTCCTAATATTAGGTTTTGGAGCTAATATTTTATTAGTTGAAAAATTTGGAAGAATTAAACTTCAATTATTGGGATTTCTTGGAATGGCAGTCGGACTAATAATACTGGGATGTTCAACCCTTACTACGGCAAGCAACTCCCTTCATCTGGTTGTTTTGTTTACTGGTTTCATAATATACAGTTTTCTAATGAATATGGGGCCGAATGCAACCACTTTTATTCTACCGGCAGAATTATTCCCAACCAAGCTTAGAGCAACTGCACATGGTTTTTCTGCTAGTTTTGCAAAAATAGGTGCAGTTATAGGTATTGTACTACTACCTATATCAGAGAGCAGCATTGGACTTTTACCAACAATCCTGATAATTTCAGCTACCGCATTCTTAGGTTTTATAATAACTCTTATATTCAGAATTGAAACAACAGGTAGATCACTGGAAGATCTCTCTCACCAGGAAGCAGCCAGAACTATTTTCAATAGAAAATTAAATGCCAAATAAAAAATAGAATAGTTACCCTATTGGAAACGTGCCTGATATAATTTCTCTTTTTGAAAGAGTTACTATAAATGCGCTCCACCGTTTAAATGTAAAATTTCTCCTGTAATGCTGTCGTTATTAATTAAAAATCTGCAGGAATCAATTACTTCATCAGTCGTTACAGGTTTCTTCATTGGAACTTTTTGCATAGATTTTACCATTGTGGATTTTTCCATCCCTACAGGAGGAATAACAAAGCCAAGCGCAATACCGTTTACCCTTGTGTCTGGTGCCCATTGTGATGCTGCTAATAGAGTAACATCTGCCAGGCTTTTTTTAGAAAGAAGATACGTTCCATCATCATTGGATGGATGAACAATTCTGTAATCCAGCATATTTATAATTACAGTTTGTTTCTTTATTGATTTGTGTATTCCTTTCATCAATTCAAAAGGAGCCCAAAAATTAATATCGAACTGCTTTTTCCCTTCTTCCAAGAAATCATCAACAAGTCTGTTATTATAAAAAACGGACGCATTATTTATTAAAATGTCTATATCATTGATAATGCCCAACAAGCTATTCAGTTCATTTATATCGGATAGATTGGCTTTAATTATTCTATGCCCCCCATCTGATCCTCCGATATTATATAGTAATTGCTTTGCATTATTATCAGAATGATTATAATGGATAGTAATTTCCGCACCCTGAGCAGCAAATCCCTCGCACAATGCTTTCCCTATGCGAACCGCACCTCCTGTTACTAAAATTTTCTTATTATTTATTTCCATATATTATTTATTTCATCCTAAAAATGCAAAAGAAGGTAAATATACAAAAAATGTAGTACCTTCATTTTTTTTACTTGTGACATGAATGAACCCGTTATGCCCTGCAATTTCTCCATATACCATTGCAAGCCCCATTCCTGTACCTTTGCCAACTTCCTTTGTAGTGTAGAAAGGTTCAAAAATTCTTTTAATCAATTTTTCATCCATACCAATTCCGTTATCACTAATCCTTATCTCAAAATAATTCCCTGGAACTGCATCAGCTTTTAAAGGCTTCCAGTCTTTAGGAAAAGATATAGGCTTGCATAAACTCAAACTTAACTCTTTATCTTTTTTATCTGAAGCTTGAACAGCATCCATTCCATTAATTAATAGATTTAAGAAAACCTGTTGCAATTGAATAGAATCACCTCTTACAAAACACTCATAATCAGGTAAATTCATATTTAAAATAACTGTTTTTCTTGTCATCGGCATAAACATATCTTTGGTACCATTTAATAATCTTATTAAATCAACTGAAGTTTCATTATATTTACCTTTCCTAGCAAAACCCAGCAACTGTGCTGTTATGTTCCCAGCTTTATTGACCATTTCAGTTACACTCTCTAAATGATTGACAACTGACTCATCTTTTATTTTTTTAAATAATAATACCAGATCAATATGACCTTGAATAGCGTGAAGAATATTATTAAATTCATGAGAAATACCACCAGCCAGCCTACCCATTGATTCCAGCCTTTGAGCATGATAAAGCTGATTGGTAAGTTCTTCTTTATCTTTTATAAGCTTCTTTTGCTCAGTTACATTTCTACATGCCACAATTAACACGGAAGTATTTCTAATGTGAGTTATTGAAAAAGAAGCATCAACTTCTATTTTTTCACCATTGTTAATTATTAATCCCAATTGCCTATTCAATAAGAAATTAGTATCATACTCACTTCCCATTTTCTCAATACTGTCTGCATTTGACCATACCGCCTCCCACTGGCATGGCAAAACTTTAAAAGATTCAACAAAGTTTACAAATGACAATCCTACTATTTTTTTAAATTTCAGAATTTTTCTTGCTGCAGGGTTAGCATCCAACACTTTTCCTTCTCTATTTACAATCAAGATCATATCACTTGCATTTTCAACTACCATTTTATAACGACCTTCCCATTCAAGAAGATTTTTCTGCAAAGCCTTAGTCCTACCATAACTTCCAAGAAAAGCAAAAAGCACATCAAGAGAACTTTTACCTTCACCTAAGACTTCTTTCTCTATTTTTGTAAGATAAATAGTAATCAATATGCTTAGCCAAATAGTAACGATAGCTTTGGCTATATATGAAGAGCTGATTTGACTCCACCATATTGGATCATTCCAGTAAGTTACTGTAATAAAAATAAATGAATCTGCTATTTGAGTGAGCATTAAAGCACCTAATACAGCAAAAAATAATCTAGCTCCCAAGTTTCTTAATCTTTGGAAAAATATTGGAATCAAAAATAAATCAACAGCTAAAGCTAAGATTGACCCTGTCATACTTCTTAAACTTTGATCAAGTAAAAATTCAAGGGAATTCGCTGTAGGCCCCTGAGATATTCTAAAGCCGTTCCATGTACATTGTATTGCCGTTAAATAACTGATATATACAAATAAAAAGAAACATAAAATTGTTCCAATAATTAATCGTTGTGTTGCTAACGTTCCTTCTGTTATATACACTAACATGACAGCGGCAAGCAAAGGTAAAAAAAGCACTACACCTGATATATAAAAATCGGCTGCCTGAAATCCTATAATAACTTTAAGCTCTGTAGCGGCAATAACCTGTGTTAAGACAAACAGCCCACCAATTGACAGGTAAAAAGGCACTTTACCTATCTGTTTTCTTAATCCGTGAAGAATCAATAGAGTAACGGTAATAAATGTTGTTTCAAGAAACGATAATGCTATCGCTATAGTAAGCTCCAACTATATACCTCAACAAAAGAGTTTAAAATTATGATTTTAACTTATTTCTAACCAGCTCAGCCCTGAAAACATCTCTCTCCGAAGAATTAAGTTTTCTGCCGGCAAACTTCTGCAAATGTGCATCCTGAATAGCAATAAAGAGTTCATTTATTTTATTCATATCTAAACTTGAAAACATTTTTAATACCACTCCCATACGCAAAGCTGAAATTGAATTTAAAGCTTCCCGGGCCGATAATATATAGGAATAGCATAAATTTCCATAAGATCGACCAATATAGTCCAGCAAAAAATCCCTTTTTGTTTCCAGCAATACTTTTCTAGCATTTTTTTCATGATTAACAATCTGGCCAATAATATTTTCAAGACGCTGAATTATCGCCTCCTCATTCTCACCAAGAGTACTCTGATTTGATACCTGATATAAATTCCCCAACGGTTCTGAACCTTCCCCATGCAATCCTCTTATCGCTAACCCTAATTTTCCTGCTCCATATATTACACCGTTAATATGTCCGATTAGTGTTAATCCAGGTAAATCTAACATCACTGAAGCTCTCATACCTGTTCCAACATTTGTCGGGCAGGAAGTTAAATAACCTAGAGTATTATTAAAAGCTAACGGAAATTCATTGCTGAACATGTCATCCAATTGATTAATTTCAGACCATATTTCTCTTAATGAGCAACCAGATCGAAGGACTTGCATACGGATATGGTCTTCTTCATTAACCATTATTCCCATTTTTTCGTCCTCACTGATAATCAAAGCACTTCCTTCGAGACCGGAACAGAATTCTTTACTTATTAATCGTCTTTCTAGAAGAAAATTTCTATCATGAACAGGCAGTTCATTTATTCTGTATAATTTAGAATTTTCTTTTATCTTATCTTTTGTAATAACATCTGTTACTAATTTTAATACGTGCTCTCTTTCAACGATGTCACTTTTAAGTGGAAAATTAATACCAGAAATATTCCTTGCCAGTCTAATCCTTGAACTTATAGCTATGTTATCATCATTATCCTTTACAGATAACCAACTGACAGGTTTATGCAGAAATTTGTCAATATTATACTCATTATCCATTAATCGCACCAATATGATTTTTCAGATCATTTATCTGATCTCTTATTTTGGCAGCTTTCTCATATTCTTCTTTTTTTATATGTTCGTCAAGCTGTCTTTGCAGGTTTATAAGGTCGATTTTTATAAATCCTGAATCAGAACGTTCTCCTGAAGGTTTCTTTCCCATATGAACCGTACCTCTATGCATATTTCTCAGTGTTTCCGACAATATTTCCTGAAAGGCACTATAACAATTTTCACATCCAAGGCGTCCAGTTTTTTTGAATTTTTCTAAATTCAATTTACACTTAGGACATACTACTGAAGTAATTTTTTTTATTGGCTCATCTATGATAGGATTCTGAATTTGGTTATCATTTTCGTCTAAATTTCCAGTATTAGTCGATAAATTGTAGAGAATTTCAGAAATATTTATCCCTTGAGGGCCAATTCCTTCCACACCTTTTTTATCAGCGCAACATTGACAGATATGGAGTGTTTTTTTTGTATTATTAATTATTTCCTGTATATGAATTGTTGCTTTATTTTTTTTGCATATTTCACATAGCATTGATAATATCTCCTATGAAACAATCTCTAGTTATAAATTATTAAATACTAGATAACACCTGTTATACACCTTTTATTAAATTTTACCGTCAATAACTTCAACAATTCTATCAGAAAGTTGTGCAACTCCTTTATTATGTGTAACCATAATTATAGTCTTAGAACTATCTTCATGTAAACGTCTAAACAATTCTAAAATTCCATCTCCTGTTTTTGAATCTAAATTCCCAGTTGGTTCATCTGCCAGTATAAGTTCAGGGTCATTAACCAACGCCCTAGCAATTGCCGCTCTTTGCTGTTCACCACCTGACAATTCAGTAGGTCTATGTGTGAGTCTATCCTGCAACCCTACACTTACTAATAAATTCTCAGCAAGAGTATTTGAAGTTTTACCAAATTTACCATTAATCATCGCAGGTAATCTTACATTCTCAAGGACATTCAACTCAGGCAGTAAATGATATGACTGAAAAACAAATCCTATTTTTTTTCTTCTCAGTTTTGTCCTCGCATTTTGTGAAATATTGCTAATATTTATTCCATTATAAGCAATTGTGCCTTTGTCAGGTTTTTCTAAGCAACCTATCAAATTTAGGAGTGTTGTTTTACCGCTTCCTGATGCTCCAAGTAAACCAAGCCATTCTCCTTTTTCTACCTCAAGATTTAATCCTCTGAGTACAGAAATTTTTGCCTTACCTAATTTATAGGTACGGAATAAATCATCAATTTTAACGATCTTATCATTATTCATATCTTAAAGCCTTTGCCGGATCAAGCTTAGCCGCTCTGAATGCCGGAATAACTCCTCCTAACGTACATAATACAATTGAACAAATAGCTATAAACAGTATATCACCTGTAACAATTTTTGCCGGCAGTTCACTCAAGTAGTAAAATTGTCTCGGAAAAAGTTGAATATTAAGTACACTGGACAAAATATTTAAAATATCCATTCTCCAGTAAATAACACTATATCCGAGCAGTAAACCAACGATCGTACCGATAAAACCGACAAAAAATCCCTGCATTATGAAAATTTTCATTACAGACCCTGAACTTGCACCTAGAGATCTTAAAAGTCCGATTTCTCGTGTCTTCTGCACTACAACAGTTATCAAAGTGTTTGTGATACTGGATGCAGCAACAAGTACAATAAAAACCAAAACAAAAAACATCATATTTTTCTCAACTGCCAGAACATCAAGAAACTGTTTATTCGTCTGCTGCCAAGTCATTATTCTGTACTCTGGAAATGCCTGCTTTAATTTATTATAAATACCGTCAATATGAAAAGGATCCTTTGTCTTTATTCCGATCATAGTAGCGGCACCCCAAGGATAACCGAATAAATCGTCAGCATCATCAATATTTGTTATTATGACTTTTGAATCAAAAGTATATTCACCCATACTGTAAATACCAGCAACCGTAAATTCTGAAGGGAGATAAATCTTATCCGCTTTATTTTCTTCAATTTTACCATCTTTACCGATCTTAACCATATCCCTGAGCTTGGCAGGAGAATGTACAATTATTTTAGATCCCGGATGAAGCCCAAGCTGATTCGCTAAAACATAGCTTACAACCACCTGACCCGGACCTAAAGAGTACTTTCCTCTAATTATTCCTTTTGAAATAAAATTTACATCTGGTTCCTGTAAAGCATCAACGCCGACCAAATATTGAGGGGTAACATCTTTACCTTTCTGCACTAAAACTTCTCCCTGAGATCTTGCAACAGCATTAGCACCAAGGGAATCTACTTTTTTTACAATAGGCTCAGGGTTGGCAATATAACTGGAAGAATAATTATATATTTCAATATGAGGCCTTGTATCAATAATTTTACTTTTTATCTCTGATGTAAATCCTGCCATTATAGCCAGAACAACCATGAGTACACAAACACCAAGAGCAACTCCTATAACAGATATTAGTGTAATTACCGAGACTGCGTTTCTTTTGGGTTTAAAATAGCGCCATGCTAAAAATAATTCTGTAATTAAATTCATTAAAAAAAAATCTTTATTATAAAGTATGATAAAATAATGCTAAATCTTTATTTTTAATGGATATACCATAAAGATTTAGCAATTTCAATATTTAACTATTGTTTATAATCTATAAGTTTACAATAGTTCTGATATCATATTTTCTAATTTAAGTGTATCTTTAGTAAAGTTTCGAATTCCTTCAGAGAGTTTTTCAGTAGCCATAGCATCTTCATTTAGCTCCCATCTAAATGATTTCTCATCTAATATCACTTTTTCATCACCTTTGCATTTTGAAAGGCTTTCATCCAATTTATGTTCTATTGATACTGCTTCAGCAGCCTGGAGTTCATCCAATAGTGCAGGAGCAATCGTTAAAAAGTCACAACCGGCCAATTCCAATATTTCTTCACTATTTCTAAAACTGGCACCCATTACAACAGTTTTATAACCATGTTTTTTATAATAATTATAAATTTTTCCAACAGATAAAACACCAGGATCTTCAGATGGATGATAATCTTTTAAACCTTCATTTTTCTTATACCAGTCTAAAATACGCCCGACAAACGGTGATATCAGAGTAACTCCTGCATCTGCACTCAATACAGCCTGTGCAAAACTGAATAGA
This sequence comes from Victivallales bacterium, assembly GCA_036011305.1. GTDB lineage: Bacteria > Verrucomicrobiota > Lentisphaeria > Victivallales > GWF2-38-69 > DASCNA01. The sequence continues at coordinate 5,997 of DASCNA010000137.1, read as the reverse complement.
AGAGTGAGATTACAGTGAATTCCATTTTTTTCTAAAACTTTAGCAGCCTGAATACCTTCCCATGTCGCAGCTATTTTTATAAGAATTCTATCGGATTCAATTCCTAATTCACGGTACAATGAAATAATTTCATTTGCTTTTTTTATTGTTGCTTCAGTGTCAAAAGAGAGTCTTGCATCAACTTCAGTAGAAATTCTTCCTGGTATGATTTTTAATATTTCATTTCCAAAATTAACTGCCAACCTATCCAGTATTTTTCCTAGTTGTTTTTCATGTGAAGATTCATGTCTTTTGCCATATAAAATTGCATCTTTAATAAGATGTTTATATTCAGCCAACTGGGCAGATTTCAGTATTAATGAAGGATTAGTAGTAGCATCAGTAGGAGTAAATGCGGCTATAGAGTTAATATCACCCGTATCAGCAACGACAACAGTCATTTCTTTTAACAAATCTAATTTATTCATTTTATTCTCCTTCGGTTATTTTAAATAATTATTTAGAAATAAAATATCATCTCTTTGAGATTTTTTAATGAAATAAACCTGTTTTACTATAAAATTTATATTATATAAAATAGAAATAGGAGAAATTATGAGAAAAAAATTGATTACAGCTTCACTGTTAATGATTGCCTTTACACTTATCAATGCAAGCGATACGACATCTGTAGATCAAAATACTGTTTTGACAAGACAAGCTCATAACTTAAAGCCTCAAAAAGATAAATATGTTCAACCCATTCAGGCTGAAGAGTCAGGTCTTTCTAATCCACAAAACGTAGGAAATGATATATCAAATCAGGCTAACGAGCTTGTTTCCGCTGCTGCAGGGAACCAACCGATGGATGAAGAGATTGTAAGAAATGCAAATAAAGCTTTCCCGGAAAACAATAGAACACAAAACACACAATTAGTACAACCTATTCAGGCAAATGAATCATGTCTTTCTACTCCTAATAAAGCTGAAGACAGTGAATCCAGTCAGGCTAATGAGCTAATTTCTTCTGGCGCAGGAAATCAGCCGGTAGATAAAGAAATTCTAAAAAATGCAAATGAACTTTATCCGAAAACCACCCCATCTACTGAACAAATTAAACAGCAGCAAAATACTTATGTACAGCCTATTCAAGCCGAAGAATCAGGTCTTTCTACTCCCAAGCATGCAGAAGACAGCGCATCAGAACAGGCCAACGATTTTGTTTCAGCAGGTGCAGGAAATCAGCCGGTAGATAAAGAAATTCTAAAAAATGCAAATGAACTTTATCCTAAGACAGGTCAACCTACACAAAAATAAAAATAATAAATTGATACTAAATATTCAGTAGACTATGATTTTTGAATATTTAGTATTTGTCTTTCGAGCTATAATAACGTTTTAACCATTGGCATAAACCATCAAGCCCAGGAAAAAGCATTCTTTCATTTATATTAGCCTGATCTAAATGATCCCTAATTTGCCACTTTAGCTTTGAAGGGATAATAATCTTTGTATATAGATTTTTTTTATGATCATTTTTTTCTAGCCAGTTATCAAGTAGTGATGATGATGAAGACATCATAGAAAATAAAGCATACTGATTTACGATTCTTGAATCAAGAGAAGGCGGTTCAATAAAAATAACAAAGCTATCCCCAAGCTCTTTATCGAGCTGTTCCAGTTGCTTCAGAGAAACAGCTCCTTTATTAAGCGAATTAACGGTAAATTTAAATCCCTGATCATGTATTGCAAATTTTAATTTATCAGGAAGAAATTCTCTAGCTTTCTGATAATTCACACACCAAATAACACCATCTTGGTCTGATTTTCTAGTGTCAGCAGTAGCAAAATGCAAAGCAACATAAGGTGAATATGTCCAGTCCAGTAATCTTGTTGGAAGTCCATAATGCTGTGCTAATGCAAGCCATAACCATTCAGAATCTTCATTCTCGGTATTTATATCTGCGAGATCTGCATATTTCTTAAAATTCCTTAAAATAGAAGATTCAAGTTCAATATATGGCCCGCCTATTCTCATTAAACTTGTTTTCATTTTAGGATAATTTTCCGGCAGACCACGATAGGCATACGGAGAACGATATCGTCCAGGGGCAGTTAGCCCTATTTCATAATCAAATAGTGCATTCTGCAGTTCAGACCACGTTTTTATAATAATTTCATTCATAAAATACAAACTTCATTAAAATATTTAACTTTAAAAATAGAAAAATCTTTAAAGTTAATTATATATTTATAAAGAGTGAAAGCTATCATTACCAAACTTTGATTTGATAAAACTAACAATTTTGATCATGTCAGATTTATTTATTTTTTCTCTAAGGTCACTATCCAAAACTTTTAAATTACTTTCCCGTAATAGAGGATACCACTCTCCAGGAGACTCTAAGTCATTCTCTTTTCTGGGTATTAGATGTATATGAAAGTGATTAACGGTCTGCCCTGCTGCATTTCCATCCTGTATACTAAAATCAAATCCGGTAGAATTAAAAATTTTAATAAGTCTTTCTATAACAAAGCAGGTATAGAGCATAGCTTCCTGCTTTTCTTTTTGAGAAAGTTCAAGCAAGCTCGAAACGTGTTTTTTAGGGATAATAATTGAATGACCAGGTAGGATAGGAGCAATATTATACGCAGCTAAAAAATATTCTGTTTCATTAAATACATTTGATTTGAAATCCTGTTCACAGAAAGGGCAGCTTATTAATTTATCCATTAACGATTTACCATAAATATTCAGAAGTTTATATTACGCTAATTCATATTTTTTATTTTTAACATCATTTCTCAAAGAAATAAACTTTACATATACAATAACCATTATAACAGCCTGCAGTGTTAAAATCACTGCCAGTGGCAACAGAGTATTCTGAGGTATCAATGAAGATAAAGTTGTAAATAGCCCGGCACCTATATTCTGAATACCACCTAAAACAGCACCTGATATCCCAGCAACAGTTCCCAAATTTTGTATTGCACCTGTTGTAGCAGTAGGGAACAACCCTCCAAGAGCAAACATAACACCAATTATAGGCAGTATTAGTGCATAAACATTAACATATCCCAAAAGAGCAAAGAACAGCATACTCACTGATGATAAAGCAAAAATTATTATGCTGATAGAAATTATGGTTTCCAGTGGATGATACTTTATCACTTTTCCTGAAATATAAGATCCTAATACAAAAAATGGTATAGGTAAAATAAAAATAACACTTACAATCTCAGGTGAAAAACCTAATTTACTACTTAAAATTACCCCGGCAGATGCTTCGAACACAGCAATTCCGCTGAAACCAAGAGTTAAACAAGTAACATATGGTATAAATTTTTTATCTTTAATCAACATTATGTATCTGCTCTTTAATGACATTTTTTTAGTTTCAGGATTAGTTTCTTTCAGGAATTTATATTCTAAGAATAAGACTATACCTGCAAATATAAACAAAAACAGGAAAACACACCTCCAACCAAATAATACAGCTAAAACTCCGCCTATGACAGGTGCAAGTAAAGGCGCAATAACTACTGCAATTGTCATATAACTATTAGCTTTCTGCAGCTCAATTCCACAATAACAATCTCTCATAATTGTTCTGCACATAACTCCGCCTACACCTGCTCCGATTCCCTGTAAAATACACCCAATAAGAACTATCATATATACATTACCTACAAATGAGAAAAAAGAGCCGCACATAAAAATTATCAATCCAAAATAAATAATTGGCTTTCTGCCATATTTATCTGCTAAAGGTCCATAGAAAAACTGAGAGATTCCATAAGGTAATAAATAGGCTGCAAGTAATCCCTGTATATTGTGTGCAGAAACATGTAAAGAATCAGCTATCAGTCCCATAGCCGGAATAAATATTGTATTAGCAAGTTGCCCTGCAGCAACTAATATTGATATTAAAAATATCAAAGTAGCAAATCGCATAATAACTCTCATTTCATTTGTTGTTTCAGATTTTCTATATCTCTTAAAATAGACAATATGAATTTACAAACAATAGAGCATTAGTTTATTTAAAATAATTTAACATTACTGTAATTAAATTATACAAAATACGTTAAATCTTTAAACATATTAGTTTTCTTTATGATAATAAGAAGGCTTTGAAAGTTCCAATAATTCATTTTTCTCAGTGAAGCCTAAATTGCGCCATACAGCTGAATTAACACGCTGTCTCCAATAATTAAAAATTTCCAAAGGAGTATAATTTCTTGATGGGAAAATTCTATTAGTTAAGAATAAAACATAAATATCATATTTAAAACTAATCCAAAAGCTTGACCCTGTAAATCCTGTGTGGCCAATAGCATCTGGATCAATATAAATTCCAGCTGAAGGCTGATTTAATTTTTCATATAATTCTGATTTATCAAGAATAAAAGATTCTTCAGCCCTATGCTGTTTTGGTATTACAAATTTAGGATCATAAGCAGTTAACCACCCAAGGGCTCTACAACTTCCAGGCAAACTTTCATCCCGTTGGATAAATCGATTAACTGTTTCTGGAGAATACATCCTTAAACCGTTATGCATTCCTCTATTTAGAAGCATTTTTCCATAAAGTACTAAATCTTTAACTGTGGAAAACAGACCTGCATGACCTGCAACTCCTCCAAGACTTCTGGCATTTTCATCATCTACTATACCTTTGAAAGGCTTATTAAAGTGAATTGAGAATTCAGTAGGTACAATACAATCTATATATTTCTCAGAAGGATTATAAAAAGTATGCTCCATACCGAGGGGTTTATAAATATTTTCCTCAACGTATTTGTCCAGTGTCATTCCAGAGACATTCTCTATAATTTTTTCGAGAAGCAACATGTTCAGGTCTGAATATATACATTTAACACCTGGATAATATGCCAAAGGAGTATTAAAAATTGAATCCCAACGTTCTTCTATAGTGGAGTTACGCATCTGATATACATCATTATCGGGAGGAAAACCTGAAGAGTGATATAATAGATTTTCAATCGTAATTTCTTTTTTTAAGCCTGAGTTATACTCATTAGGCCCATTGAGTCGAGGTAAATAATCACTTATTCTGTCATCCAGCTTTATTTTTCTTTCATCATATAGCTTCATTACTGCAGGAGTAGTAGAGCACACTTTTGTTAAGGATGCTAAATCAAATATATCATCAATACGATCTTTTCTAATTTCTTTGTAAGTATGATACCCAAAAGCTTCAACAAAAAAGTCTTGATTACCATTTCCTACAGCCACTATACCTCCAGGAAAAGCATATTCATCTTTGGCCTGATTGAAAATCTTATACAAACTTTCAATTTCTCTATATTCAATATTCTGTTTCATTGCAGTAACTTTTAATTATTGATTTAATGCATCGCCGACTTTGGCATCTGCAAATAATTTTTCAAGCTCAATAGCTCTTGGCTCTCCTTCTTCAGGCGCCCAGGAAGCAAAATCTTTTTCAATAGGCCTTGAATAAGGTCCGCGTTTTATTTCAAAAACTACAGTTCCTCTTTCTAAACATGCAAACGTATGCCAGTCCCCTGCATCTAATTCGATACTTTTTATATCTCCTTCAGCATCCAACTCTATCCTGCTCAGCACTTTGCCTTTTTCATCAAATGTAAGAACAGCCAGTTTTCCCTTGAGGATAACTAAAAGTTCCCATTTTTCAGGAGTTAAATGTCTGTGGGGCCTGACATAACTGCCTGGATCAACACCCAAACATAACCTATGAATTTTATCATCTAAGTCCGGGTGAAGATTATAGTGAGTTCTTTTGCGAGGTGAATTTGCAGCTTTATCAGCTAGTTCATTCAATAAATTTGAATCAACAATCTTCATAATGCTCCTTAAAACTAATTATATTATTAAAAAGTATTAACTATATAATATTACAGTTATAATTAGAAAAGTATAATAAAATTATTAATTTCAATTCAATTTGCATACAATTAGGTAAACAATGCAAAATTAATTCCCTAACTGCTGGCAAATATGCAACTGTA
>DASCNA010000136.1:0-6795 GCA_036011305.1 Victivallales bacterium | reverse complement strand
CCGCTGATCCTCCTCTGCCATGAAAGAAGGAGACATTTATTTTATATTTTGTTTATAGAGTATAATTATATATTAATTTTAAGTGAATTAAGGTTTTATTTATTAAAAAATAAATAATAATAAACTTATATTCACTATTTTATAATAACTAATTCCTAATGACAAGAATTAATAAAATTAATATAAAAATAAGGAGAGACACATGTCAGAAATCGCTCATCTAAACGATTCAAATTTCGAAGAAAAAACAGCAGAAGGAATAACTCTGATAGATTTCTGGGCCCCTTGGTGTGGACCTTGTAAAATGTTAGGACCTATTCTTGATGAAATAGCTGAAGAAATTGGAGATAAAGCTTTAATAGCGAAAGTTAATGTTGATGATTCTCCAGGAATAGCTCAAAAATTCAGTGTAAGAAGCATACCGGCAATATTTATTATGAAAGATGGTGTACAGGTCAAACAGTTCATTGGAGTACAAAAAAAACAGGCATTGATCAGTGCCTTGGAAGAAGTAGCTGGATAAGTATAACTTAACTGAATATTTTAAAAAAATGAATAATAATATAAAAGTTGTTGTTTTAGGTGCTTCCAACAAACCTGAAAGATATTCTTTCCAGGCAGTAAGTTTACTACTGGAATATGGTTATGATGTCATACCTGTAAATCCGTCAGGTGTTTCAATCTGTGGTTTGGAAACAAAAAGGAAACTGTCAGATATTAAAGAAGAAATAGATACACTGACTATGTATGTCAGCCCATCTATATCTGAGAAACAGACAGATGGTATTATTTCTTTATCTCCTAAAAGAGTAATATTTAATCCGGGAGCTGAAAACCCTGAATTAATGAAAAAATGCAGCAAACACTGCATAGAAGTAGAAGAGGCATGCACTTTAGTTTTATTAAAAACTGATAGCTTTAAACATTAATTTATTAAAAATCGGAGTAATTAATGAAACATATTTATAAAAAGTTAACTATCCCTGCAGTTGCAATTTTTATTCTATCGGCTGCCATGATAACATTTACCGGATGTTCAAAAGCAGACAGTAATAAGGAAGCTAAAAAAGCTGAAACAAGTTCAACAAAAACTTCAACTTTTGCCTACATCCCAGAAACCAGCAATATTATAGGGGAAATAAATATAGCCAGAATTGCAAAGATAGACAGTGTCAAGAAACAGATTGAAGCGAATAAAGATATCCCTTATATTAAAGAACTAAAATCATCCGGTATGGATGTGGACAACATAAATACAATAAACTTTGGAATTTCTCCCGATGTTTTAAAACAAAGCATAGACAAACAGCAGCCAAGTGCAAAAGGAGTGGTTCTTGTTCAAACAATAAATAAAGTTAATCTCAGTAAATTTATCAAATTGCTGGAAAAAAACCATGAGCTTAAGTTCAAAACAGAAAAAGTAGATAACTCAACAGTATATTATATACCTACTAAAGAGCATAACGGTGTTGATACTTTGTTGACACAATTATCCGATAATCTAATTGCAATAGGTACAAAAGATATGCTTGAACAGTCAATGCAACTGTATACGCATAAAGGAAAATCAGTTCTTCAAAACAGTAAACTTATGCAGGTTTCAGATAATGCAAAAAGAAATGACATGCTTTGGATTGCTGCTCTAATTCCGCCTGAGGCAGCTAAATCGACCGATAAAGATGCTCCGCAGATTAATGATGGTATACTTTTTGCAAACTATATTGATAAATCATTAAATATCGGAGGAACAATAAACTGTGCTTCAAATCAGGATGTTCAAAAAATATTACTGCCAGCACAGATGATAATTTCATTGGCAGCAATGAACTCAAATAATACTCTAAAAGCTGAGGATATCTCATTAAAAGCTAATAAAAATAAGCTTTCTATTGATATCAAAATACCTCAAGCAGCTTTAGAAAATTTTGCAAAAAGTGCTGCTGCTAATGCAACTGCTGCAGCGAACAACATACAAACAGACAACACTTTGACACAAGTAACCAATCAAGATCAGGCAGTTGTAAACAGTCCTGATACTGGAGTAGCCAAAACTGTAAAAGTTCAACCTGGTACAATGGCAAAAGTAAAAAATACTTCAACTGTAACAGACAAAACTGCTCAGGCAGTAAATGAACCTGCACATACAGTAAAAGTAATTCCTGTCAAAGATGCACCTGTTCAAACAAAAAAAACAGAAACAGCAAATAACTAATTATTTTTTTCTTCCCGCCTTGTTGGCGGGAAGAAAATATTTTTTATGAAAAAAGAAGATCTACTAAACACTCTGGCTGAAAATAACATAATCCCTTCTAAGCGCCTTGGACAAAATTTTCTTATAGATGAAAATATTGTCAGATTCATAAATAAAACAGCCGCCCCAGAAAAAGATCAATTTATACTGGAAATAGGCCCTGGTTTAGGTGTATTAACAAAATATTTACTGGATTCTAAAGCCAAAGTCACTGTAATAGAATTTGATTCTAGACTGGCTGATTATCTGAAAAAAACTGTTAAAGACAGAAATTTCACAGTCATACATGACGATGCCTGTAAAGTAGATTATGAGATGCTTACTCAAAATGTTAAAAGTTATAGAATAATCTCAAATCTTCCATACTCAATAAGTACTCCATTACTGGCAAAATTGTTGGAACAGAATAATCTACCTGTAGATATGGTTTTTCTTCTTCAAAAAGAAACTGCACAAAGATTTGTATCAGAACCAGGCAATAAAATTTATGGAGGAATATCTATAAGAATCCAGGCTGCATATAATACAAAATACATAAGAACTGTATCTCCGGGAGTTTTTTACCCAAAACCTGATGTAGATTCAGCAATTGTAAAATTCACTCGAAAAAATAAATTTCCTGAAAAAATAACCAGAGATTCTTTAAGCATTCTTGTAAAAACTGCATTTTCTAAAAGAAGAAAAAAATTAATAAGCAATATAAGTAGTTTATTTAATGATAAAGATCTGAAAAAAATATTTGAAAGCTTAAATATTGACATCAATGCAAGGCCGGAAAACTTAACTCCTGATCAATATTTACAACTTACTAAAATAATGACGATTCAAAACTGATCTAAAAGTTTTTTTACTTCCTTTGGATAATAATAAATAATAATTCTATCTTTTTTTATGATTATCTCTTTTACAGATTTAACAAGCTGTTTTATTGTTGAATTATTATTAATATTTTTATCAGCTCTCTCCATAAAATAATCCACGGCAAAAATCGGAACTGAAATATCACCTATATAAAAAGAAGTAAATTTGACTCTTATTGAGTTATTTTTTAGTATAGGTATAGCCTTAGAAGAAAATATAACATAAGAACCAAATGGAGTATCAATCGGCAGTTCAAAATAAAAATCAAAAGTAAATATCCCGTTTTCAAATACAGCTCTTGATAATTTTATTGTTTTTTCTCTATTCCTTAATGCTCCAGACACCTGGTTTCCAGCTATTGCCATTATAAACATAGCATTTATTTCAGTTTCGGACAAAGATAACCTACGCAATTTATACCCTGTATTCTTACTGTAAATATAGTAAGATTCTTCTTGATATTTCTTGTTCAAGGAGTTCATTGCGGCAATACTTTTATTAGTAATTTTAAATCCGGATGAGGGGATATTATGCGAAAGAATTAAACTGGATAGAATTACAAGAAAAATTATAATGACTATAAAAACCGCCAAAGTTATGATAATAATTTTTTTCATCGCATAATCACTCTTTCAAAGCTAAGTTAGTAAACATATCAAAATACAACTTGTAATTATTTTAAACTATAACACCTTTATTAAATATCATTTTTTTGATTTTATATCTCTTCAATGTTAAATTATATACCTATTTTATAATATAATAATTATATTTAGTGAACAGAAAAGGATGATTTTTTACATATTATGAATTTACTCTTTGAAATAGAATTAGATACTGGCGCAGTATATGAGGCGTATGCCGATGAAGCATTAGGACTTAAAAAAAATGATTATTGCCTCATCAGAAAAGATAAATATCTAGATTACGGTATGATATCAAAGTATATAGGAAGCTTGTCTCCTGAACTTAATAAATCAGAAATTGCAAAAATTGATAGAAAAGCAACTATGCTTGATAAAAGCAAAGCAAATGAAAATCAAATGAGAGCAAAATCTGCTTACAGAACCGCCATGACCCATGTTGAAAAGCTTAAATTGCCAATGAAACTGTTAAATGTTCATTACACTTATGACAGAAAATTAGTAACCTTCCTTTTTACTGCAGAAGGACGAATCGATTTTCGACAATTAGTAAAAGACCTATCTCAAACGTTAAATACAAGAATAGAGTTAAGACAGATAGGTGTCAGGGATGAAACAGCAATACTTGGCGGTGTAGGCACGTGCGGTCAGGCATTATGCTGTTGCAGGTTTCTTAAAAAATTTGAATCTATAAATGTAAAAATGGCAAAAGAACAGGATTTATCATTAAACCCAACCAATATTTCCGGAATGTGTGGTCGATTAAAATGCTGTTTAAAATATGAACATGATGATTATATTGAACTTGACAAAGGTATGCCAAGAAGAGGTTCATCCTGTGAATGCGCAGAAGGAGTGGGCAAAATAATTGACAGAAATCTTCTCACACAGAAAGTTACTGTTTATTTAGATGAATCTGCAAAATATCTAACCTGCCCTAAAGAAGAAATAAGAGTAATTTATCCTAATAAATATAAAGGTGTTTCTTCATCCAAAAAGGCAGCTGCAAATAATACTGATGATAATGATGAAGCTATAGACGATAAAATTGCACAATTGGATGACAGCAAAGAAATAGCTCATACTAAAAAGAAAAATAAACCAGGTAAAATTTAATTAAAATTTTATATAGTTACTATTCAGAGCCAGTTTTAAGCTTATAATTGTAAATTATAATTTATGTTCTCCGATCATTCCTGTTACTATAGATAAAAATGCTGTTGTGAATTGCAAACATATGTAATTTCCTGAGAGCAGCATCTAAAGGGCAGGTTTCGGCATTTGATCTATCTTATATTGCAATAAATACAAAACACTAAAAAATAAAATCTATATAATCACTAGAGAGACAGGTGTTAATAAAAAACAAAATTCAATATAGTAAGACATATTCTATAAATATCTTACAAGTTATTTTTTTTCTTTTTATATTGTTGCTGCCAATAAAATTCGGAACGCCTGCAGCTCTGCCCGAAATTTCTACATATCCTTCAGACTTTATGAGCTGGCTAGTATATTCATGGTCACCACCGTTATTTACTCTATTTTCCAGCTGTATCTTGTTATTGACACTAATATTACTATATAAAAAAAATCATTTAATAAACAGTAACAGTTCAAATTTTATAATACCCTTTTTATGGTTCTTACTTGTTATCAGTTCACTCCTAGGCGGGCTGAAAAGTAGTTGTGCTGATTTCACTTATCTTGAATGTTTACATCTCCTTGGATTATCATTATTCACTTTCGCCATATTCAGGTTTTTAGAAATTAGATCTGCAAAAAATTTTACATTTATTACAGTCGCCATCACAATCGGTACAATATTCATCTCTATGTATGGTATTTACCAATATCTATCAGGGTTCACCTCAACAAGAAATATTGTCATGGAAGTTATACAGAGTAAAGATATTATTCTTCCCCCCAACTTCTACAGTAGATTGATGGACAATCTTGTTTATTCAACTTTCTCAATAAGCAACAGCCTTGCGGCTCATTTAATATTAACAATACCTTTATGTATCTATGTAGTATCCAAAATTTACACATCTAAATATCTTAGATACATTGTAACATCAATAATTACAATCATTTTAATCATATGTCTTATACTCACCGGAAGCAGGGCTGCAATATTATCTTTGGTATTATCTATAGCAATAATGTTTATTGTTTTTACAAAAAGTATAAAATACAAAGTTTTATTTATATTAATATGTTTGGTCTTTGTTAGCTTTTACTTTTATTTTTTCAGCTCAAAAGGATATTTATCTATATTAATCAGATTAGACTATTTTAAGACAAGCTTTAATCTTCTAATAAATAACTGGTTAACCGGAGCAGGATGGGGATCTTTTTTTCATGTATACCCTTCGACAAAAAGTCTTTTGACTGGTGAAGCACCTCACATGCCCCATAATATCCTGTTATCTATGGGATCACAAGCCGGTATAATCACTATGCTTATTGCTCTTATTATTCTTGTTCTTCCTATTTTCTATGGGATAAGAAATATATCCGTATCAGATAACAGAATCATGGATTACTCTCTACTCACAGGTTATTTAGCCTGGGTAATTCACAGTTTAATGGATATCAACATACAGATACCGGGAACAGTAGCAATGGCAATAACAATGACTGCATTAATTATTTACAGAAAAAAAGAAGAGCAAAAACATTATTTAAACAATAATAAATATTTTAAAAATTACTGGTCTTTGCTAATGTTAATTATTTGTATAGCAGGACTCTATTTTTCCGTAACCAGAATAAATGGTGAAATTGCTCTTCAGAAATTAGAAAATACTTGTGATCCTGTTTATAAAATTTTAACAGTTAAAGATTTTCACTATATACCGCCGAAAAAAAGTCCTAAAAAAAAAAATAAATTAATTACCGAAACAAATATCAATGAAAACCAAGTAAGAACTATTAATATAGTTTGACCTAAATCCGGTTGAGAAATTAAAAATAAAATCACTGGAAAAATTATAAAAAAACTGAATAGATATTTAAAATAAAGATGTTTTTGAT
>DASCNA010000135.1:0-1538 GCA_036011305.1 Victivallales bacterium | reverse complement strand
GACGCGATTAAGAGGAAATTCTCAAAGAAAGCCTTTTTTGAGGTTGGTTAGATCAAAATCACCCAGAAGAAGAAATGATGATACCACGAAATGAGAATATGAGTATCCAACGAATAATGTTGGGTATCGCATGTTACATCTATAATTAAGATTGTTTATATATATTTTAATTAATTGTTTATTTATATTCAAAAATTCTCAAGCAAAAATAAAACCGCACAACTTATGATATTAATCATTCATTAAAAAATTCATGTGATCAAGTGTCTTATTCCGGTGTGTCAAGGTTCACCACCATGGAGTTCGATCTGTCCCTAACGATTTTTGATTTAATGAAATGCAGCAATTCCGGCTGGTTGAGAGCCAATGTTGTTCCTAACTTTGCATAGGACTGAGATTAAGAGTTTTGCACCTTTTTGAATGACGCTGCTTGTGCTACACTGTTGATTACTGTCTGATTAGCTATACCATTTGCGATGTTCTAGTAAAGATTAGAAAAATTCACATATTGGGTGTGTTACAATTGTCGCATTTGCCGCATACTCCGCCTGGATCACCTGCGTCTATAGTTAAATGATGGTTTGATTTCTTTCCGCTTCTGCCTTTATGATTAGCTATTTACTCACCTCTGTTTGTTAAATAGCCTGCTCAAATTTGTCCGGTAAATCAGTATTTCGCAGCTAGAAGAACTCCAGAGTGGAGTGCATCTTGTTATCAAAGAACGAGTTGAGATCCTTTGTCATGTTGGTGCTTATGGTTGTCCTGTCCATGAAAAAGTTGTAGGCATTCCAATTGGTGCACTTTATTATATTTAAAAAATATCTTTGTATGGGGAAATTACTGCATCTGTTAAGAAGTCGATTGATGTCGTAATATACACCGTCTCGTAGTCAGCACCATATTACATGTAAAGACTGTAAATCTCTGTTGGAATAATTCTATGAAAGCATTAAATAATGTTCAATATATTATAATCGTACTTATATTAAAAGGATACAGTGATCGAAACCTCGAGACCATCCTTAGTTCTACTTTATAAAGCAGGACCACTTTTTCCACCTGAATCTGAAAACTCAATTGTTTAAACGTTCTTGGGAAATCTGATGAAGTGATGCCCAACCCCAATAAAGTAGATCCCAGCAGTGTACACCTTTGGGTTTATCTATTTCATAGGTTACTTGAGAATAGGAATGATTAAACTGTCTTGGTAATACTACAATATTTTAGTGCGTACTCATTAACCTCAACAGAACTAAAGGAAACAATAATCAGAATTATAAACGTTATCACAGACACACAACAGCATCCTAAAAGAGCAGTAATTAGAAGGGATAAAGAAAAGGAGTCTCACCATATAAGAACTATTACTTTATACCCATTCAGCAGTAACTTAGTAGATTTATTAATTGTATTTTAATTTTTTTATATTTGGGTAATAATAATAAAATAAATTAAGGAATTAATGATTAAATTCATTATTTTTTATAAATGTTTTAACAATCTAATTTTAATCATTGAATAAATTTGTTTCTACGATG
>DASCNA010000134.1:0-7881 GCA_036011305.1 Victivallales bacterium | reverse complement strand
TTTATTATAAATTTATTATTCAATTTTTTCTTTATACCAATAAATACTCCCTTGATGGTGTAAAAAAACAAAATTAAAATAGCACAGAAATATATTATCAGTGCATCTACAAAAGGATTCAAAATACTAAAATATGTATAAATATATGAATAATCAAAGAAATTTAATGCACCAAAAATATCAACTACAACAAATGAAAAAGATAAAATAACACAAAGTAATGTTAATAAGAATAAATATTTAATATCATTTTCAGAAAATCTACTCTTCGGATTCATTTTAATATGATGTTTATCTGATATTATATGTAATGCTTCCGTTTTTTTGGACCAGTGATATAAGTGTATAAAATATTCTGAATGATATATTATAAATATAATAATTCAGGAGGAAAAATAGAAAATTTATAATGATGTTTATAATTAAACGTTATACTAGAAAGACCATGAAATACTTTCGTGATGTATAATAAACGAATACTAAAAATAATAAATCCTGCAATAATCAGAAATGATAATATATATATAAACAAAATCTCTTTTTTGGAAAAAATGATATTTCTATATTTCTCATAACCATTCAATTCATGTTCAGCATATTCTATAGTAAAAACCCTATTGTCTATGCTTTTTAATGGAATTTGTTTTTTATCACTTAATATTATTAATACAAAAATATATATACAGCCGAAAAAATTTAGTACGTACCACATTTTTATAGGAATTGACGTAAAATTATAATAAGGATAATAGAGTATGATGTAGATAATGAGAACGAGTAATGATAATATATAATTTGTTTTTTTTTCTTCTTAAGAATACAGATAACTATCCATTTGATATTATAAAATACAATTACAATCAGAGTTAAAAAAAGAATATGCAAAAATATAATTTGAAATGATATTATGAGTTTTGCATAGCCTATTGCAAAATATATAGGTTTTATATCAAATGGTACACCTACCAAAAAATTAGTTATGGCAAGAACTAAAAAAGATATAATAGCTATTGCTGATAAAATCTTTACAATAAGTTTTTCAATATTAGTATATCTCATAAGCCTTTCAATTTTATATTATTGCTTCAGCATACAAATAAAGACACAATAAAAGAGCAAAAGAATCAATCGATTGACTGTCAGGTATTTACCACAATTATATACTAAAATTTAATAATTTAGATACATTTACGATACAAAGTAGATATTATTTGTACAGTTTTACACAAATGGAAGTTCTTATATTAAATTAACTATCAACAGAGTTGCATATAATATATATATAATTTTGTTATAAATAGTAATTTCAGTCTTATTTCCAATCTAATCATTTATTGAAACATACATTAGATAGGAGACAAAAAAGCTTAGTGATACACCATCTATCAAAATCCAGAAAACCGGGTTTATATTATTTAAAAAGTCCGGAAAGTATAAAATCGATATTATAATAAGCAAAGGCAACTTGTATATAAATCGTTTTGATAGTTTCTTTTTAAAACCTATAATAATTCCCTTTATAGTGAAGAAAAACAGTCCAATCAGCGCAAAATAACAAATAACTAGACTAAGAAAATAAGGATTTGAAAATGTATAATCTGAATAAATATAAGAAAAATTGACTATATTAAATGAACCTAATATATCAATGACAATAAATGAAGACCATATAATAACACAAATAAATATTAATAAATATAAATACAAACAATCCCTTTCAGAAAGTCGTGTGTCTGTATCTCCATTACCATCACTCTTGTTTAATATTACTTTTTCTTGTATAGGATTAGTAAATAAAGCTACGCAAACCACTAAGACAATCCCCAGAAAATTTATAATATTCCAGCCGAACCTTGACAAATTTGGTGTATATAATTCAGGCCAGTATAAAAATATAAATGTGACAAAAGAAGTAAATAACAATATATAATAAAATAGATTATTATTTAAGTTATACTTATATCCAATCCAGAACCCTTTAGAGATAAAGTAAAATAGTATTATAAAACATATAAAAATAATTATAGTAAAGTAAAAATCAGGAAATGAAAACCTATGCTGAAAAGCATAGGATGAAGTCTTCAAATGAAATACTTCTACTGTTAAAGCTATAAAAAAAATAATTGCAGTAACAACTGTAAAATTTATAAATTTTTTCTCTATTTCTGTATATCGCTGTTTTTGACCTTTTTCATATGATTCAGTTAAATTTTCTTTTAAATATTTTCCATACTCATTTAAAAAAATATTTTCTTCGCTTGATATTCTAACAGATAATTCGGTAGAAAATTTATCTAAATCATATAAAAAACTATCCTCATTAGATAAAACTTCATGTTTCTGATAAAATAACTTTATATATTCACTTATTCCTTCCATGTGATTGACAAAATCATTAAGAATTATTTTAAATTCACTGTTTTTTTTAGCTAAATTAAGTAACGGTGTATATAGTCTGATGTTCTCTTTTTCTAAATGCTGAGTTAATATGGGTTTAATATGAATTACCATTTTATGTTTTTTTACGGTGCTACTGCAGATTTTAATTGCTGAAAAAGCATCCATTACAGCCCTATGTTCATCTTTAAACTCATGAATAAGTCTACTTATTTCAAGAGTATCTTTGTGAGAATTCATCATTTTAACAATTTCTTCTTTATTTTTTTCTCTGTTTATTCTGGTATCATCCAGCACTGCAGAATTTTTTCTTAAAAAAAAGAAATAAAAATAGAAAAAGAAAAAAACACTGCCTGAAGCTTCTATAATGCTCCAGCTGACATTTCCAAGCAGGTAAATCCTAAAAGGGATATAAGCTATTGAATAGAAAAGAGTAAGATATAAAATTATTCTAATTTTAATCTTTGAGTGTTTATCAATCATTCGTTTAAGGATTTTGAAATTAAAATACACTAATATGACTGTAGATATAAAAGTAGCGATCCATGGCAGACTTATTATACTGTGCGGGTATAAAAAGAATAACATACTGTAATTGCCGATAATTATCCTTATCAAATGTGTCAGCATATAAAATAAAGACCCTAATGATGCAATAGAAGTACTAATCAGAATCCATTTGTATTCCTGTTTAGAAAAAAATATTACATTACGACCTGTATTTAAAGCCTTTCCTGTTGCTAAAAATTTGCTGAATCCGTGTTTATATATATAAAGCATAATAATTAGCAGAAATGTTCCAAATATATGAATAAAGTGCCACCCTAACCCCGTCAGGGGCAAAATATAATTATCAGGAAAATACATTATCATATATACTAAATTGAATACAATAAAAGGCAGAAAAATATAAAAGGACCTTTTTATGTCTTTCATACTTCCAGCCCACAGCCCTTTTGTATTAAAATACAGGAGACCTAAAAAACAGCAAAATATTATCCTGCTGCTGCAATAAACCGGGTTTTTATAGCTGTATATATAATGTTTTGAAATATATGCTATATCATTTATATGACGATTTACTTCTGAATTTAACAGCAAGCGAAGACTCAAAAATAGAAATCCTGCAATAATAACAAAAGAGAGAATAAATATAATTCCAGTCTCTGTTTTTGAGAAAATGATAACTTTAGCTCCATTTTCGTTTTTATTATTTATCGTATTTTTGCTGGTCCCCTGCATGAAAATTCTGTTGTCAATATGTTCTGAAGGCTTCATTCTTTTGCTGAGAAGCAGAAGTACTGCAAGAATATATATACACCATAAAAAGTTTAAGACATACCACAACTCTATTGGAATTCCGTAATAATAAAAAGGATAATATATTACTATTAGAATGATCGAGATCAGGAGTGATAATATATGAAAACTAATTTTCTCTTTCATCCTGATCCCTACAATAATCCGCTTAATAATATACAGTGCTATTCCAATTAAGCTAAAAAATAGGATGCATAAAAATATGAATTGAATATCCTCGAAAACTGACACATAGTTTTTAAAAATAGATAAAGTTCTGGGAGAGGTCGGAATACCTACGACAAATGTTGTTAATGAAAGAATCAAATAAGATATAATGGCTAATATAGAAAGAATTCTAACAAACAGTTTTCCATTTTTATATCTCATAGTCAAAAAAACTTTTGCTCATTATCAATAAATAATTAATTCCTCATTTCAAAGAAAAATAAACCGGGTTATCTACAGATACCTCTTTCAATTATATACTTAAACTTAATAATTAGAAGCTACACCAAACTTATTTTTCGCCGACTTAGTGTTAAGTTTAAGTTGATATTGGGCAATATATAAAGGAATACAAAGTTATGTACAATAGTATATAGCTTTGCATTCTATAAAAATTAATCTGCTGTTTTTCTTTTGCAATAAGTAATTTGACTATGCCTTAATTTTAGATTAATTAAAGAGTCGAGAGTGCTCAACCCCGCAGCTGTAGGATTTACTACAGGTATATATTTATTAAACTTTTCCAGCAGGCTTTTTTCAATATATTTACTTACACCATGCATACCTGTACAGCCTAAGATAATTGATTCAGCGCCTTCATCTACTGCCTGAACTCCCTGATGGAATAATTCTTCTTTTAATTTTTGAATATCTTTCATATCGCAAATATTCATATTCACATGCCTTATAGATACAAGACTATCCTGAACACCGTTTTGTCTAATTGCGGAATTGTAGATTGGCACAACTGAAGCTAAAGCTGTAATTATAGAAAATTTTGAAGATAAATTCAAAGCAACGGTTATAGATGGGAGGAATCCACCAACAATTGGGATATTGACAAGTTCTCTCAGCATGACCACGGAACTATCCAAAAAACAATCAATATAAATACCGTCAAAACCTTTATTTTCAGCATTTACTACAATTTTACTCAATTCAGCATAAGTTCTGGATTCATCAAAACGGTTTTCTATATATTCAGGCCCATTGTCTAAGTTGACAATCTCTATATGCATTTTATTTAAATTAAATAAATTAATTTCGAATCTAACATCCTCATTCAGTTTAGAATGATTAAGAGGTATTATCAGTAAAATTTTATTCATTGAAAAATCTCTTTATAACTACTTAATATAACTCAGTACATCTACTATTTTTTTTACCTTATAATAATTCAAATGCTTCATAGAACTTTCATCAACGTATTCATGCGCCCATGTAGCTTCCTCACATGGAATATGAATAGCATTACATCCAATATTAACTACAGGCAGGATATCAGATTTTAATGAATTACCGATCATCAAAAACTCTTCAGGTGCTACATCCAAATGATTTAATAGTTTTGAATAATTTTTTTCATTTTTATTACTCATTATTTCAATGTGGTGAAAGTTCTCTGCCAAACCTGATTTAGAGAGTTTTCTCTCCTGATCAATTAAATCTCCTTTTGTAGCTAAAATCAGTTTATACTTATCTTTTAAACTATGTAACACTTTTTCAACATCTTCATAAAGTTGGATTGGAAACGACATTAAAAATTTACCTATATCTATAATTCCAACAATATCTTTATTTGTTATCCTTGAATCACTGACTCTGATTGCAGTCTCAATCATGGAAATAGTAAATCCTTTGGCTCCATAACCAAACAGTGATAAATTTCTTATTTCTGTATTGCCCAGTTCTCTTTCGAGAATAGTTTTATCAGCATATTTGCTCATTATTTCGACAAATGAATCTCTTATTTGAAAGAAAAAGATTTCGTTTTCCCACAGAGTATCATCGGCATCAAAGGCAATTACTTTAATTTTATCTAAATTCATGATTATTATTTACTTTATTATGCATATCTTTTCATTTGGTTTCATTGGGAATCTGAAACCAAATTTCGCCCAGTGCCCTAATTCAGATTCAGCCCATACTTTTCCATCATGCTGTTCTAATATGCGCTTAATAAGAAAGAGTCCAAGTCCCGAACCACGTTTATTTAATGTATTTTTATTTTTCAATCGCGAAAATTTACCAAATAATTTACTTTTTTCCTCTTCATTAAAACCCGGCCCTTAGTTCCATACACTTAATACTAAATCATTTTTATCAGTGTTAATATTTACTTCGGCTAACCCGTTTTCATTACCGTACTTTGCCGCATTAGACATAAAATTTACAAGTGCAATTCTTAATAACTCCTGATCTGCAAATACAGAATAACCTATATTGCCATTGACCTTTAGTTTTACTTTTCTGGAGTCAAAGAGTGGTTTGGTTTGCTCTTCACAAGGTTTAACTACGTCTTCAGAAAAATTAATATAAGATTTATTTGCTATAAGTTCTCCCCTCTCTGCACGGGATAAATCTAAATAATTTTTAACCATAACCTGCAAGTCTTCACAATTCCTCTTTATGCGAACAAGCTGTTTGTCTATAGGGGCTGAAAGATCTCCAAGATAACCTTCGACAATAACAGATATCATTGTCTGAATCGCAGCAAGAGGAGATTTTATTTCATGAGTAACAAAACCAAGCATTTCCATGTAGTTTTTATTAGCTGTTTCAAGTTTTTTATTAGTTTCTGCCAACTCGATTTTATGCATCTCTTCTCTATCATGCATTCGTTTTCTCTCAAGACATGCTCCTATTCTGGCATCTAATAGAATAGGATCAAACGGCTTATTTAAATAATCAACAGCTCCCATTTCAATGCACTTAACAACATTTTTCATTTCATCGGACGCTGAAATTACAATCACTGCTAAATTTCTCAGTTTATTATTTTTTCTTAGATAATCCAGCACCTGATAACCATCCATTACAGGCATTACTATATCCAGTAAAACTAAATCAAATTTACTTTGGTCAATATAGCTTATTGCTTCCTTACCATTCACAGCAAGAGTTACTGTATGGCCTCTCTGTTCAAGAAAATGAGTCAACTTAATCCTATTAATCTCATAATCATCCACTACCAATATATTTCCTAAGCAATTCATTTTGTTCACTTTTATATAGATTATAATTTTGTTTATTGTTCAAATTATTCTTACACTAATGTCATTTTATTCTTCTCAACATTAAAAGAGCTATATCATCAAAACGATTGCCTTCTTCATGGGTTAGTACGTCCTGAACAATAGAGGTTCCAATTACCTTCAATTTCTCATTACTATTCTGAGATAAGAAACTCATTATTTTTTTATCCCCATATTCTATATTTTCTGAATTGAGGGCTTCATTTATACCATCAGTATAAATTGTTAAAATCTCTCCAATATTCAATATAAATCCGGAAGTTCTGTATATTTCATCATCATATAAACCCACAGGTTTATTACACGACATCCCAAATTTACCTTGCACTCCATTTGCATCAGTTAAAATCATATCATGATGACCTGCATTGGCAAAAGTTACTTCACATGTTTCAGTATTATAAAAAATCAGATACATTGTAAGAAACATAAAAGCATCATTGTCTTTACATAAAATTTTATTTATTTTTTGTAAAATTTTTCCTGGTTCAAGCTCCTTAGATTGGAGACATGTATTTTTTACAACAACTTTAGACATGCTCATAAAAAATGCTGCTGATACACCTTTGCCTGAAACATCAGCAACCACAACAGCTATAGTATTATTATTTATGTAAAATAAATCAAAAAAATCTCCTGACATTTCATTTGCAGGAACAAATTTAGTATATATCTCAATATCATCTCTATTAAAATCCTTGTTAATACTGGGTAAAACAGATTTCTGGATTTTGGCGGCTGCTTTTAAATCACTTAAAATAAACTGATTTTTTATAGCTTCTTCTTTTAAATTTGTATCAAAATTTCTATTTTCTTTTTCAAGTTTCTTGTTCGTATCTTCTAATAGTACCTTATGCTCTTTTTCCTGATCTATCTTACGTTTTTTTTCAAGGCATACCTTGATCCTTGCGTTCAAAATATC
>DASCNA010000133.1:0-18531 GCA_036011305.1 Victivallales bacterium | reverse complement strand
ATATATTTATTTAGCAAATACTAAGTAAGTTAATTGATAAGTATTATTTTAAATAAGTAGAGTTAAAACTTTATTGATTTACAGTTCGACATAAACCATAATTTTTTCTGCCATTTCCATGGCAATTATGAGTTTACTGTCAAGAACTGTAATTATAATTGAATCATTCATGAAACAACAATCTCGTTCCAATCTCAATTTTTCGCCTATTGAAATCCCCATAGCAACAATTCTACTACGAAGTTCCTTGTTGCCTTCAATAACAGCAACTTCTCCAATAAGTCCAATTTTTAATTGAGATAATGGTACGATATTTTTCACGTTCAAACTCTCTTCAATTTATCGGTAAAATACCGATTATATATAAAATTAGGGCAGTATAATTAGTGATATACAAAAAAACAGAGCTAAGCTCTGTTTCTCTTATAGACTTATTCCATTGTAATTGCTTCTAGAGGACATTCGTCAACACAAGCACCACAATCGATACATTCGTCTGAAATTATGGCTTTGTCTGCATCCATAGCAATAGCTTCAACTGGACAAGCACTTACACAACTTTCGCAACCTGTGCATTTTTCTGCATCAACAATAGCTGCCATTTTTAAGTCTCCTTAATTATTTTCTCTTTGAAATAAACAAATATTTCATATTTGTCATTATAAATTAATTTCTTTTAAAACAAAACCTTAAATTAGTTGTTTTTATTAATTTTTCAAATAAATAAACTAAATTAAAATGGAAGCTTTGCCAAAAAAACACATATGGAATGTTCCCAGTTTTCAGGATCCATATTTAACTTATCAATTTCTTTATTAATTAATTCAAGTTCGCCTTTATCAAGCCATATACCTTTACATTTACTGCAGTACCCAAGAGAAATATCAGAGTAGGAAACAAAGTTAATTTTCACCATCTTTTCATCTCTGCACAGAGGACAATTCATTCCAAATAAATTTTCTGGATCAAAATTTTCTATGGAAGCGTATTCAATATCTCCTGTAGTTTTGTGAGTAATTTTTCTAAGTTCTCCATGATGCAGAAAAACCCCGAGACAATCAGGACAATATTCTACATTCACACCCTGAATGTCACGTTTCTTGAATTCAACATCACATTTCTGACATTTCATATAGCTATCCTTTCAAAAATTAATTATAAAATTTATCATCAAAATAACTAATCATCTGATCTACAGAAATTCTTTCCTGCTGCATTGTATCACGTTCTCTGATAGTAACAGCATTATCATCCAATGTATCAAAATCAACAGTTACACAATATGGAGTTCCAATTTCATCTTGCCTTCTGTATCTTTTACCAATACTTCCAGTTACATCAAATTCAGATCTAAAACGTTTTCTGATATCTTTATATATTTTATCAGATTTTTCAGAAAGTTTTTTAGATAAAGGCAGTATGGCAACTTGAACAGGAGCAACTAACTTAGGAAATCTCATAACAACTCTGACATCTTCAGCTTTTCCTGCTTTTTTAGTTTCAGCAGTGTCTTCATCATATGCCTGACAAAGAACAGCAAGCATAGTTCTATCCAAACCAACAGATGTTTCAACAACTGTAGGAATAAATTTCCTATTGTTCTCCTGATCAAAATATTCAAGATTTTCACCGGAATATTCCTGATGCCTGGACATATCCCATGTTCCTCTATGATGAATTCCTTCCAGCTCTCCCCAGCCAAACGGGAATTTATATTCAATATCTAACGCGGCTTTAGCATAATGTGCCAAAGTATCATGATCATGAATTCTCAATTCGTCTTTTTTAAACCCAAGTTTATCTGTGTAATAATTTATTCTCTCATTTTTCCAATAATTATACCATTCTGTAGACTCTTCTTCAGAGCAGAAAAATTCCATTTCCATCTGTGTAAACTCACGAGATCTGAAAATAAAATTTCTTGGATTTATTTCATTTCTAAATGCCTTACCAATTTGAGCTATTCCAAACGGGATTTTCTGTCTGGCCGATATTCTCACACTGTTAAAATCAGTAAAAATAGGTTGGCATGTTTCAGGTCTTAGATATGCAGCATGGTCTTCATCAGAAACAGGTCCAACATAGGTTTTCATCATTAAATTAAACTCTCTAGGGGGAGTTAAATTTTTCGACCCGCAATTTGGACATACAGATTCATCTTCCATTTGATCAACCCTATGCCTGGTTTTACACTCTTTGCAATCTGTCATAAGATCGCCAAACTGATCCAAATGCCCTGAAGCTTTCCATACTTTTGGGTTACAGATAACAGTAGAATCCAGTCCTTCTACATTGCCTCTAGTTTCAACCATATAGTTCCACCAAAGATTTTCTATGGCTTTTTTCATTGCTGTACCATAGGGACCGTAATTCCAAAATCCGTTAATACCTCCGTAAATTTCAGAACTCTGAAAAACAAACCCCCTTCTTTTGCAAAGTGACACTAGTTTTTCCATATCAAGATTTTTACCCATAAGTAATTATCCCTTAAATTTATATATTAACTCAAAAACAATACAAAGTTATAATTTCTATAATTAAAAAAAATATAAAAATTAATTAGATTTATTCTTCTCTTTTTTTTTAATATCTTCCTTTATCAATTCAACTACTTTACTAAATTTAGGAGTATTTGATTCATCTATTTCAATTAAAGCTTCATGAGCGCTGAGTACTGTCTGAGAAATATCAGATGCACCATCAGGCAAATAATCCCATTTATTTTCGTTAGGATCTAAATTATTGTTAAATATAAACAGTGTATCAATACCTAACTCTTTCAATAAATCCAGATTTTTCTTACTTGAATTTAATATCTCAACATGAACATTAAAATTTTTAGCCTTTAAACCTATAATTGCCAGCATTCCCATAAATGTACTATCCATCCATGTACATTCGCCAAGATCAATATATATATTCTTTATTAATTCAGAAGATATACTATTGGAAAAGTTTTTTAAAGGAGGACTGCATTCAAATGTGGCTCTACCTTCAACCTTGATAGTATAACCCTCATTATCTCTTGCAATCATTATATTTGCTTTTTTCATCTGCAAATTCTCCTCAATGGTCAGAAAATATGAACATCTAATAAAAATACATTAAATATTTTTTATAGTTTTCACAAGCTGTTTTGATAAATTATAAAGTTTTTTATTTAACAAAACTCTACTCTTTAAATTAAAACTGCTTTAATTCTTCTTACACCACGACTTGAGCTTTCTTCTTTCTTAATCTTAAAGGTTCCCAGTTCTTTCAGATTTTCAACATGCGGCCCTCCACATATTTCTCTACTGAAATTGCCTATGGAATAGACATTTACCTTTTCACCATACTTATCACCGAAAAGACCTATTGCACCGGATTTTTTTGCTTCATCTACAGTTACTTCAGAAAAACTTACAGAAAGTTTGCTCTCTATAGTATCATTCACCAATTTTTCCACTTTTATAATTTCTTCCTTTGTCATTTTTTCCGGGTGAGAAAAATCAAAGCGAAGTCTATCTGATGTTATATTGGAACCTTTTTGAGCAACATGCTCGCCAAGCACTCTTCTTAAAGCCTCGTGCAGCAAATGTGTAGCTGTATGCAGTGCCGTTGTTTGTTCAGATGCATCAGCCAAACCGCCTTTAAATTTTTGCTCAGCTCCTTGTCTGGACAATTCTTGGTGTTTTTTATATGCTTTATCATATCCAGCCTTATCTACTACAAACCCTCTTTCGGCAGCCATTTCTTCTGTTAACTCAATAGGAAAACCGTAAGTTTCATAAAGGAAAAAAGCAATTTTACCGCTCAATACTTTTTTCTTAATATGCTCAGGCACTTTGGAAATAACTTTTTCAAATTCCCGTGTCCCTTTTTCAAGTGCATGAGCAAATTGTTTCTCTTCATCAGTAAGCTCTTTAATAATATTATCAGCGCTGTCCGAAAGTTCAGGATAGATATCTGAATATTCATCAATTACGACTTGTGCAATTTCAGCTGTAAATATAGTATCTATTCCAAGTTTACGTCCCTCTCTCACAGAGCGCCTTATCAATCTGCGCAAAATATAAGATTGATCAACATTTCCGGGAATTACACCGTCTGCCAACATAAAGGCGGCAGTTCTTAAATGATCAACAATAATTCTGTCAGAATCTATTTTTACAGAATTTTTACATCCTTTGATTTCATCCAGTTTTTCAAAAAGTGGAATAAACAGTTCAGTTTCATAGCAGCTGTCTTTTCCCTGAAGTATTGCTGTGACTCTCTCCAACCCCATTCCGGTATCAACATTTTTTGTATTAAGAACACTGAATTTGCCTTCTTCATTTTTATTATATTCCATGAAAACATTATTCCATATTTCTACCCATCTGGAATCTTCAGGATCAAAGTTTACAGGTGCGTCCTCACTTCCAATCCAGCAGAACATTTCAGAATCTGGCCCACAAGGACCAGTTTGACCAGCTGGTCCCCACCAGTTATCTTTTTTCCCTAATTTAGCAATTCTTGAATTAGGAACACCGAGTTCTTTCCAGCTGTTATAAGCTTCTTCATCAAATGGAGCATCATCATCTCCTTTAAATACAGTAAAAGCCAGTTTTTCTTTTGGTATATTCAACCATTCCGGACTGGTAAGAAAATCGTAACTGTATTTAATTGAAATATTTTTGAAATAATCACCCAGTGACCAATTTCCCAGCATCTCAAAAAAAGTAAGATGACTGATATCTCCTACCTCATCAATATCTCCGGTTCTAACACACTTCTGAACACCGACTAATCGTTTTCCCAAAGGATGCTTTTTCCCGATTAAAAACGGCACCAAAGGGTGCATCCCTGCAGTTGTAAAAAGAACTGTGGGATCGTTTTCAGGTATCAATGGCGCACTTTTAATCAATTTGTGCCCCTTGTTCGTAAAAAATTCTATATACTTTTTTCTTAAATCTCTAGCTAGCATTACCTAAACTCCTTACTTATAGCAGAATAAAATATTTAAATTTAATTAAAATTTTCCTTTAAAAATCATAAAATAGATATAATATTAAAAATTTTGTGAATAATAATATTCACTGATATAAACAATAACAGGAATATATATATGAAAACTTATACTGTTAACAATAAAGAAATTTACATTGGAGATCTGAAAGTTCAAGAACTTGCAGAGAAATATGGAACTCCATCATATGTCTATAATGAAGAAAGAATAAGAAATAATTTCAGAAGAGCGTTTAACGCTTTTAAAGCATATTATCCCGATTTTAAATTTTTTTATGCAGTCAAAGCCTGCAATAATCCTGCTATAGTGAATATTCTAAGGCAGGAAGGAGCCGGCATTGACGCCGCAAGCGTAAATGAAATACAGTTGGCAAAAAAAGTTGGACTATCTGGTGAAAACGTTATGTTCAGTGGGAACTTCCTTTCTGATGAAGATATTATTAAAGGACTGGAAAGCGGTGTTATTTTCAACCTTGATGATATCTCTCTGCTGCCTAGAGTTTTAAAACATGGAAAGCCTGAAATTCTTTCATTCAGAATTAACCCAGGTTACGGAAAAAGTAATGTTGGAGAATTTGTAACAAATGCAGGGCCTAAAGCAAAATTCGGCTTACACCCTGAAATGGTAACTGAAGCTTTTAGGCAGGCTAAAGAAGCAGGAATTAAACGTTTTGGTGTCCATATGATGCCGGGTTCCTGCCTAACTGAACCTGAATATTTTTCATTTGTAACAAATCTCTTAATGGAAATTGTTGGAAAAACATCTCAGGAACTTAATATCAACTTTGAATTTATCGATCTAGGTGGAGGCCTTGGAATTCCTTATTCAGATGAGGAAATTGTACTTGATATAGAAGAAACAGCCAAACTTGTTGCTGAAACTTTTAAAGCAGCAATAAATAAATACGGGATGAAACCTCCACGCTTAATGATGGAACCTGCAAGATATTTTGTAGGAGATGCCGGTGTTGTTTTAGGTAAAGTACATTCTATAAAAGAATCTTATTCCAAAATCATCGGAACTGATATCGGAATGAATATTCTTGTCAGACCCGCATTTTACGGTTCATTTCATAAAATACTGATAAATGGACGTGTTGGAGATGAAACAGAAAAACTTGGTCTATGCGGTCAATTGTGCGAAAATACTGATCTATGGGTAAAAGATAGAGAACTTCCCAAAACAATTGAGGAGGGTGATATAGCCGTCGCTACGGATGCCGGGGCATATGGTTTCGGAATGTCTTATCAGTATAATGGAAGATTAAAGCCAGCAGAAGTACTTGTTAATGGTGATCAAAGTTTTTTAATACGCGAAAGAGAAACTTTTGAAGATATGCTTCTTCATACTTCAACTCCTGAATATTTAGAAAAATAGGATTTAAATCAGAAAAATGTTTGATATAGTATTTCTACTATATCAAACTATAATATTTATACATATTAACTTTAATTTTTCCTTAAGCAAATGGTTAATTACAATAAAAAAAATCAGCCTAAAGCAGCTTTGTTGGGTTTAGGATTAGATAATAAAGACGGTCACAAAAGAATCACTAAAGGTGATAATTTTTATCTTTGCGGCGGTTCAGAGGAAACTCATGAACGAATGGTCGAAACTACTATAAAATTTAATGAAAAACTTGACTCAAAAGGAAAAAAATTAGAGGATCTATCAAAAAACGAGTTTACTGATATGCTATCAGAATCTTCAGAATAATATCAAATCATGCCGAATTTCAATTTACTATCTCTAGTAAAAAAAGCTGAGCAAAAATTCCCCTCAGAAGAATTAAACACGAGAAGATTCGAAGCAGAATCAATTATTTCCCTAGTATTGAATATCCCGAAAATAGATATTTATATAAAAAAAGATTTTTCTGTAACAGATTCAGACTACGATATTATTCTTCAAATGTTTGATAGAAGAATTAAAAATGAACCTCTTCAGTATATTTTAGGTTATACTCAATTTAGAAATTTGCAGATAAAAGTTGGCCCTGGAGTCCTCATTCCGAGACCTGAAACTGAACAAATCATCGACATAGCAAAATCTTTAAATTTAAATTCACCGAATGTACTTGATGTCGGCACAGGAACTGGGGTTATCACCTTGTCAATAGCTCAGGAAATAGATGGAGCAACTGTTACAGGAGTTGATATTAGCGAAAAAGCTCTCAGCTATGCAATGACTAACAAAATAATAAATAATATTTCAAATGTTAATTTTATAATTAATGATCTCTGTTCAGGATTTCAAAAATCACAGTTTGATTTAATAATTTCAAACCCTCCATATATTACAACTCAGGAGTATAATGATTTATCACCAGATGTACATGATTTTGAACCTAAATTAGCTTTAGAATCAGGTAAAGAAGGTTTAGATAGTATCTGTAAACTAATCCTACAGGCATATAAAAAACTAAAACCAAAAGGTTACTTACTTTTTGAAATGGGTTATTTACATGGTAATAATTCTACAAAATTACTTCAAGCAGCAGGCTTCAACGAAATAAAAATATTAAAAGATTTCAATAAAAAAGACAGATTTGTAATTGGGCAAAAGTAATTTTCATATTACATATTAAATTTTTTGAATTCTGCATTATAATTTTTCTGTAATATTAAATTAACTTTATGTTCAAGTACAATATGTTTCTTAAAGCAGTAAAAAACAGATATTCAATTACAGCTATAATTACTGTAATTTTATCGTTAGTATCGTGTTACACAATAGTTTTCACTAACATTCGACTTGGAATAAAAGGAGAATGGGCATGGCAAAGAATTACTAATGTTAACATAGATTATCAAAATATAATTTTCTGTATAGTTTTTTTTATAATTGTCATTTTTATTGCGATTAAAGTTGATAGAAAAATTAAAAAAAAGAGTTATAAAATAATATGTATTTTAATAATATCGATAATATCCTTATACATTGACTACAGAATAACAAATAATGGAAAAATAGGAAACGTAGAAAGTCTAAACGGCATTATAAATAAATGGACAACAGAAAACATTGTAATTGCTGGAGATATTAAATCACCTAAAAGTTTTTTTACATTTTTAGATTTCATTACTCTTCATTCAAAGAAAAAAATAAATTACGAATACACTCACCCACCCGGATATATTCTTCTATCACACTTAGCCTATAAAACTGTTGTAAACTATCCAGAGATTAAAGATATACTGCAACTATTTACTTCTAAAGATAAAATCTTGCACGCTTATAATGAGACCATAAATCAAAATTATTTTTCTTATGTAAAAGATTTTGAAAATACATTTTTTGCTGCCTTATTAATCTATTTTATTATGCTTCTGGCTTTACTGTGCGCAAAGCTATTAATAATAATATCTATTCTTTTATTATGTAAATCATTTTCCAATATAGGTTTAATTTCTATTCTTCTAATATGTGTTCCTGCACCAATTCTATTTTTAGGTCACTATGATACTCTACAGTACTTCCTATCAAGTCTGGCAATGTTATTCTTTATTATTTCAATAATAAAGAATAGTGATTTAGGTAGTTTTCTAGCCGGAATAATTGTTGGTACAGGAATTTTTTGTTCAGGCACATTTGGACTAATTGTTATTCTTATATCAATAGTTTATTTCTTAAACATTTTTAAAAATAGATATAATATTTTTAAACTGTTATTTTTTCTATTTGGAGTTTCATGTGTAATAGCAATATGCAGATTTTACTCATTTGATATAATACCAATATGTTTTAAATCTATTGAAAATGATACAAAATTGTTCTCAGAGACAGTAAGGTCTTTTGCCTGGATAATACCTGATATAATTGATTATATTATAGCAGTAGGAATTCTCCCTTTTATTCTGCTTATCATAAACGCCTTTAGAAAACGTGATAAAACTGAAACTAATTTGATAACTACTACAAGATATATTTTTATATGTATTTTACTAATCATAATTTTAAATCCATATAACAGAGCAGAAATAGCAAGGTTGTTAATATTCCTCCTGCCAGTCAACATAATATTAATAGGCAAGGATATTGTTAATACTTTAAAAGAAAATCATTCATATTATCTTACAATATTATCTTCTTTTTCAATTTTTGTGTTGATACTTGTTATTAAATTACATCTAAAACTGATAGTTCTTTTATAACAAAACAACTCTCTAAAATGAAGTAATTTGATTTCAGCGTATCTTTTTGTAAGAATCAAAACACAAATTATCTTTTAGCTTATTTTTTGCAATATGCACTAAATAAATACCATTTTTTTAAATATCTAACTGAAAATATCAAATTTTTCACTTATAGTTAATATTTGCTGTTTCAAAGAAATCAAACAAATCCAAATAAGGAAAATCAAAATGAAGAAAGTAGTTGTAGCTTACTCTGGCGGTCTTGATACGTCTGTCATAGTTAAGTGGATTAAGGAAAAGTACAACGCCGAAGTAATCGGTTTTTGTGCAGATCTCGGACAAGGTGAAGAACTTGATGGCATTGAAGAAAAAGCTATCAGAACAGGCGCAAGCAAATGTTATGTTGAAGATCTCCGAGAAGAATTCGTCCGCGACTATATTTTTCCAATGGCTCAAGCAAATGCAATTTATGAGGGCACATACCTTTTAGGAACAGCAATCGCCCGCCCATTAATTGCCAAAAGGCTTGTTGAAATAGCCAGAGCAGAAGGTGCTGAAGCTATATGTCATGGTTGCACAGGCAAAGGCAACGACCAGGTAAGATTTGAGTTGACAGCTTATGCTATGGAACCGGACATACAAATAATTGCTCCATGGAGAACTTGGGAGTTTAAAGGTAGACCTGATTTACTGGAATATGCTAAAAAACATAACATACCTGTTTCAACTACCCATGAAAAACCATACAGCATGGATAGAAATATCCTTCATATAAGTTTTGAAGGCGGTATCCTAGAGGATCCATGGACAGAAGCCCCTGAATCATTAGGCAAAATGACAACTCCCTTAAGCAAAACACCTGAAGGTGCTGAGTATGTAGAAATTTCTTATGAAAAAGGAATACCAACTAAACTTGACGGTGTAAAAATGTCTCCTGCAGAATTACTGCATAAATTAAACCTAATCGGCGGTAGAAATGGAATAGGTAAAATTGATATAGTAGAAAATAGATTTGCTGGCATGAAATCAAGGGGTATCTATGAAACTCCAGGAGGGACTCTACTTCATATTGCACATAGAGGCCTGGAAGGGATCACCTTGGATAGAGAGGTTATGCACTTGAGGGACAGCTGGATACCGAATTATGCAAAGCTTATTTATAATGGTTTCTGGTATTCTCCTGAGAGAGAAATGTTACAGGCTGCTATCACAAAAAGTCAGGAATATGTAACAGGAGATGTAAGGCTAAAACTGTTTAAAGGCGGCTGTCATGTTGCAGCAAGAAGATCACCATACTCATTATATGATCCTGAAATTGCAACATTTGATGCAGATGATGTATACAATCAGGCAGATGCTGAAGGTTTTATCAAATTAAATGCTCTTCGTTTAAGAGTTTTAGCAAATAGTAAGCAGAGAAGAACTAGTTTTTAGTTAATAACTTTAAAATATAATTATGATAAAAAGCACCGTTATTTATTGACGGTGTTTTTTTATTCCTCAAAAAAAAATATTCTATTATTTATACACTTCTTTTAGAAATCAATAAAATTGCAAAAAACCTTCTGTAAAAGTATAATAATAAATTAAATATATTTAATTCAGTTAATATATAAAATAGAAAAAGCATGGAGCAGTTTAATGGATAAACAGGAAACTATTTTCATTGGAATTGAAGGTGGTAGTGCAAGCGGCAAAACAACTGTCGTCAACAAAATTATGCACTCTTTTAAAAATAATGAAATTGAGCAGATTGAACTTGATTCATACTACAATGATTTTAGCAACCTGACTCCTGAAGAAAGAGACAAACTGAATTTTGATCACCCTAAAGCTTTCGATTTTGACTTATTGACAGAACATATTAATATATTAAAAAAAGGAAAACCTATTGAAAAGCCTATTTATGATTTTGCAACACATTTAAGGATCAAAGATACTATTACTGTTTATCCTAAAAAAATTATAATTATCGAAGGTATACTGATTTTTGCAAAAAAAGAGCTCCGCAATATGCTTGATGTAAAAATCTATGTGGATACAGCCGCCGATATAAGGTTAATGAGAAGAATTGAAAGAGATATTGAAGCAAGAGGCAGAACACTTGACAGTGTAAAAAATCAATATTTCAATACAGTACGCCCCATGCATCTTGAATTTATTGAACCGACAAAACAGTTTGCTGACATCATTGTCCCTAGAGGAGGGAATAATCATGTAGCCATAAATATGATTATAAGCCGTATTAAATACCTGCTTAATCACGCATAACTTTTAAGATAAACCAAAAATGTTTGATTAACGTTAGATGAGACTGTAAGCTTATTAAGCAATGATAACATTTCATATAATAGATAAAAACAAGAGACATTGACTATGAAAAGAACTGTAATTTTACTGATGGACTCATTTGGAATAGGCTGTTCCGAAGACGCTGAAATATACGGAGATCAAGGTTCAGACACTTTAGGTCACATTGTTGACCAATGTTGTGAAGGAACTGCAAAAGGGACTGTTAAACGCGGTATAAAACCTCTTCATATGCCGAATTTATCAAGACTGGGGTTACAGAAAGCAGCAGAAGAGAGCAGAAAAAATAAACTTTCAGCTTCCCTTGGCTATGAGGGAAAAATAGAAGGTGCATACGGTTATGGAATTGAACAGAGCAAAGGTAAGGATACTCCAAGCGGACACTGGGAAATTGCCGGTGTTCCAGTTATGTTCGACTGGGGCTACTTTCCAAGAACAATACCCTGTTTCCCAAAAGAACTCACAGATGCATTTATCAAAAAAACCGGTGTCCCTGGAATTTTAGGCGATAAGCATGCTTCAGGAACTGAAATAATTAATGAACTTGGTGATGAACATGTAAAAACAGGAAAACCAATTGTCTATACTTCTGCAGACAGCGTTTACCAGATAGCAGCTCATGAAGAACATTTTGGTCTGGAAAGACTGATGGAAATATGCGACATTGCAAGAAAGCTTGTTGATAAATATAATATAGGTAGAGTTATTGCAAGGCCTTTTATAGGAGACAAAAACGGTAATTATGAAAGAACAGGAAACAGACATGATATAGCAATCCCCCCACCTGCTCCTACTCTTTTAGATCACCTGAAAAAATCAGGAAGAAATGTTGTTTCAATAGGCAAAATAGCTGATATTTTTGCAAACTACGGCATTACCAAACAAGTAAAGGCTAACGGACTTGAAGCACTTTTTAATACTACTTTAAACGAATTATCCGAAGCAAAAGACAGTACGCTTATTTTTACTAACTTTGTAGATTTTGATGCAGTATACGGTCATAGACGTGATGTTTCTGGATATGCTTCAGCATTAGAATATTTCGATAACAGAATACCTGACCTAGAAAAAATTCTAAAACCAGGTGATTTAATTATTGTTGCTGCAGACCATGGCTGTGATCCAACATGGGAAGGCACAGATCATACAAGGGAACATATTCCTATCCTAATGTTCGGCCCTGATATCATACCAAACAATTTAGGTGGAAGAAAAACATTTGCAGATATTGGACAAACTATAGCAAAACATATGAATATTAAACCATTAGAAAACGGTACAGTCTGCGATATTTTTTAATTAAAAATCCTCAAAAGGCAGATATAAATAGATATCTGCCTTTTTTCTTTTATAATAATTCATATGTTTTCATTGAATTTAAATAAAAATAAACAACTCATCAAACAGCTTGACGATTTATTCAATATTTCTGAAGATATATTAACTGAATTTAAAAAAGCAATATTTTATATTTCAAAAAATAAAATTGATTCACACTTCGAAGTACTTGTCAACAAAATCAGTGAGCTTGAAAACGATGCTGATGAAATTATTAAATATACAAAATATAAAATAATATCCCAATCTCTACTACCTGAGACCCGCGAAGATTTACTGGAGATACTTGACGCAATGGATAATATCCCTGATAATTGTGAAAGTGCCGCCTATATGATAAATGATCAGCAATTATTGCCAATAGATCAAATTAAAGAAGATTTACTGGAGTTGGTTGATGTTGGCATAGAATGTTATAAATATACTATTTTACTTGTAAAAGATTTTCTTAATAAAATGAATGAACTACATATTTATGAAGAGAAAATAGATGACACTGAACATGTAGGTGATAAACTTGAACGAAAATTAATTCATAAAATATTTAGTGATGATTCTCTTTCTGTAGGGGAGAAGATACTTCAGAAACAATTAGTAAAAGAGATTGGAGAACTATGTGATATTTCTCAATATATATCTAAAAAAATCATCACTGCTTCAATAAAAAGAAAAATTTGATAATATTTTTTTATAAACAAAACAGAGTTTGTTATGTTCTTTTTTAATAATGCCATTTACTATTTTGGTGCTTTTTTTTTAGGCTGGGGTCTTGGAGCAAACGATTCTGCTAACGTATTTGGCACTGCCGTAAGTTCACAGATGGTAAGATACAGAATTGCTGTTCTTTGCACGGCTTTCTTTGTAATACTTGGAGCAGTAATTCAGGGGACTAAAGGTATTGAAACTATCGCATTCAGTTTGACGGAAAAAGCAACGCCATCAATTTCATCTGTTTCGCTTTCAAACTCGTTAGAATCAAATCTTGACAAGAAGCAAATAAAAAAGAAACTTGCACTTGAAAAAGCAATGATAATTTCATTTGCTGCAGCATTTGCTGTGATTATTATGACTTTGTTAAAACTCCCGGTCTCAACTTCACAGGCAATTGTAGGAGCAATAATTGGTTTTGGTTTAATGCAGTCAGATATCAATATTAGCGGCCTCGAAAAAATTCTGTTATGCTGGATCGGAACACCTATAGGGGGGATGGTTTTTACATATATATTCTTTTATTTATTTAAGGCAATATTCAACCTTTATAAACCTTCAATTTTTCAATTTGATGCTCTCATAAAAATATTACTTATTATAACAGGATGTTGTGGTGCTTATGCATTAGGTGCGAATAATGTAGCAAATGTAACTGCAGTTTTTGTAAAAGCCGGTACTTTATCTGTAAACCAGGCAGCCTGGTTTGGAGGCTTTGCCATAGCTTTTGGAGTTATTAGCTACAGTAAACCAGTTATGTTAACAGTTGGTAAAGGTATAGCGCAGCTTGATTCTTTTACTGCTTTTATAACAGTTCTTTCTCTATCTGTAACTGTTTATATCTATGCATTAATTGGAGTACCAGTCTCTACAACTCAGGCAATTGTTGGAGCAGTTCTGGGCATAGGCTTAATAAAAGGAACGCAAACAATCCATTTCACTACATTGAAAAAAATAGGGATAGGCTGGATTTCAACACCTATACTGGCTGCAATTATGGCAGTATTAGCTTTCTTCATGTCAAGTTTCAATACATAAAATACTAATTGAAATAAAAACTATAAATCATAAAAAAGGGTTAAATGATTATTCATCATTTAACCCTTTCAACATATTCTAAATAACTCTATAAATCAAATTCTCTATGAGCTAATATTTTTATAGTTTCTAAACTTAACTCAACTACTTCTTCTGTTATTTTATTTAGTCTTACTTGTGTACCAAAATCATCACCTTCCCCTAAAATAACACATATTGCTCCTGCTCTTACTTTTTCTTTAATTCTAGGAGGACGTCCAAGTTTTAAAGCAATTTGATGATTAAAAACTGAAGCTAGAACAAAGAGCATAGATGCTTCCATTTCTGAAGCAATAACACCTGCATCTGTTAACTGCTGCATATACTTAATATTTAAATCAGCCAATGGTCCAGTTTTAAATTCTCTTGCATACAGTGATGCTTTGGAGTGGACAATTCCTGTATGAACTCTTTTGTTCATGCCTAAATTAATTGCAGCTTGCTTTGCTGCATGTATGACATCAAAGGAAGCAATTGCAGGAAATTCAGGAGACACATATGCAGTCGAAGCACCATCATCTCTAACAGCACCTGTTGCGATAGCGAAATCACCTGCATTCATATAAGTTGGCTGAAGCAAACCTGCTGTACCAACTCTTAAAAATCTTTTTGCTCCCAATCTAAATAATTCATTAACAATAATATCTAAACTTGGAGTACCCATTCCACTAGAAACTGATGCTATATCTATATTTCCTTTTTCGGTTTTAAGTATTCCTTTGTAGATATTATGCCTTCTTGAATGTTCTTTTACTGTAACATCTTCAAAATTTTCAGCTATCTGTTTGGCTCTTCCATCCGATCCTGGAAGCAGTATATATCTTCCGATACCATTATTACCTTCAAAATCTTCAGGAGTAGCATTCATATGTTCTGGATGAAAAACCATAATAAAATTCCTTTTTATATAAATTCAAAATTAGTGTAGCGGTGCATTACCGCCAGTGTGTATGGTAGAGATTTTAGATGTAATTATCATAATAATAATTACTATTAGCATAAATGCGGCACTTATATAAATAATGGCAGGAACACCAAAATGTATCTGAATATAACTTGAATATACTTCCCCAAGCCATGTACCAATACCTGAAAGTGTAATAAAAAATGATATCATTCTTGGAGATGGGTGTTCTACAAGCATTGAACCATATGAAATGCTTGAAGAATAAACAGTAGCACAGCCTAACCCTAATATAGAGATAAAAACCAGCATAATAGTTGCATCAGGTGAATAAGCAATTAAAAAATAGCAGATAAAAGCAACAATTGCTGAAATTGTAATATACTTATTAATTGCAATAAACTTGACAGCAAAACTGGAAATAAAACAGCCTATTGCATAGAAAATCCAAAATAGAGTTACACCAAAATTGGCAGACTGTGCATCAATATGAAGGTAATGTGTCAAATAGTCAGTAACCCAATACGTAAATCCAACATAGGACATAAAATAGAAAAATATTGAAAAGCCGACTAAATAAACACCAATATTCCATCGTGAAAACTTGGTATTCTTTTGAACGCTGTCTTCAGTATCATTCATATCAGGAAAAACAGTTATGAGGCACATAATAACAAGAAAAATAAAAAATATTATTACTGATAAATAAACTGCCTGCCATGAAAAATTGTGAAAAAGCATCCAGGCTGCGACCATTGGATAAATGAACGACCCCACACTGAAAAAGAAATCAATACGATTTAATTTTGTTGATCTTACCGTACCTGAGAATGCATGCACAATAATAAAATTAGGAATTGTTACAACAAGACCAAAACAGAATCCCACAACAAGCAATATGGGAATGAGCCAATAAGCGCTGTTGGCAAAATACATACATACAACGCATATAACATATATAACTGAAACTATATATAGTTCAGATTTCAATTTTATTAGTTTAACAATAAAGCCGTTTAAATACTCTCCTACAAGCATGCCGGTCATAAAAAATGAAAATACGAAACCAATATATCCAACAGGTGAACTAAAATATGCTGCTGCAGACTGCTTAATTATAAATGGCAGTACTACAGCAATACCGGTAACGCAGGTTAAAGTATATGACAAAACTGTAAGTTTCATCAGATTAAATTTGTCTCTATAGTTATTCATCCTATTGACCTCACCATTCAATTTATTATTTAGTAGTTCTTATTCGTAGATTTTATAATAATATAATACATAATAATTGAGGAAAAAACAATATGATGTTTTGTTAATGTTAGCGAAGTGTAGACTATTCAGTTGTAGGTAGTTTTAACAGGCAACCCTGTTTATCATTATATAACAGTTGAGCTCCGTTATCAAGCAGATACATTACAGCACGATGATCATGTTTTGAGGCGTATAAATACTCTGTTCCTAATGCTTCATAGAGTTCTACCGGTGTTATTAATTGGTTTCCAAGTCGAAACATCTCTATTTTTTTTGTCCTTTCAGGATAAATATAATATGAAAACATTGGATCAAGGGCCATAGAATATGAGTATCTCTCCGCTGTATAAAATGCTCTGGGAAAATCTCCCCAATGCAATAAACCTATATAAGTTCCCGGTTTAATATTTTCAGGAGCCCATTGTCCAAATTCATACAAAGGTGCCATCTTATATAAATTAATTAAATATGATTTACCAAACGGAACCATTATTATTAAAATGAGTGCGGCAATAATCAATTTGCTACTATAGATAAATTTAAAGAAGAATGAATTCGGAACATATTTTTTATAATATCCTATGGTATATGCAAAACTGAAAACACATGCAGGAACGGCATATTCTATAAATCTTTTACTAAAGAAAAATCCTATAATCATTACAAGTTGAAGAACAAACAAAAATAAAAGTTCTTTAGATTTATTTTTGGTTTTAGCAATAAAAATCCAGTTAATCAGGAACAGAACAACAACGAGAGAATTCATAAAAATCAATTTTCCTGTTGGAGCTAAAACACCCACACCAAGCCAAACTTCATATTTACTCAGGCCAAGCATTTGCTTTATTACTTCTACACCCTGAATATACCATCCTGTAAATGTATTGGGAAACTGAGGATGAAAATATAAACCAGCAGCAATTCCTAATATTGCGCTCAAAAGCAAAAAAATTGAATAACAACTTTTTTTAGATCTCTCAAAATATATGCAGGCTGCAATGTATGATAAGACAGGAATAACTATTAAGTGGGGTACTGAATAACATAATGCATACAGCCAACCGCAAATAAAAATCAGCAATATTTTAACCGATAATTTTCTTCGAGACATTAGTAAAAACATAACCAAGAGAAACAAAATTATAGAAACTAAAAAAGGCCTAATTGTATTTAATTTTTCCAAGAATACAGGACATATAAAAACCAGTAAAGGAGGGACTATAAAACTTGTTGCCTTACAGTAAACATAACTACCAACAGAAGCAACAATGACAATCGCCGAAAATAAAATCATATCTATAAAATTAAAGGGAGCATTAAAAGAAATGCCAAGATTATATCCGACAGATCTTAAAAAATACAAAATAGCATGAAATCCCAGTTCTTTATCATAAAATCCCATCTTCCAAATAGACATTTCTGTCCACGGAAACTGTTTGGATCTTGATATAAAAGGGAACAGATCAGCAGCTTTAATATGATAATATACATCAACTCCAAAATCAATACCATCATGCAGAGCCATTAGACGCAGGTATAAAAATAGTAACCAGGTAATTACAATCGAAACGATTAAATATATCAAATATTTTTTATTCTCTTTGATATATGATGTAACAGACATTAATTCTCCAGAAAAAATTCCTAGAATTCTTTCTGCTAATCCTTCTAGTAGAAATGCAACTTCAATTCCTATTAGCGAACTATTTGCTTTAAAATAAAAAATACAACCAGATCCTCCCTAAGCCGATCCAAAATTATAGCTCAAACAACTTTCCTAAAAAAGAGTTGAAAATTGGCCTAATACATTA
>DASCNA010000132.1:0-107898 GCA_036011305.1 Victivallales bacterium | reverse complement strand
TTTTATATATTTATTATTTATTTTTTTTTCTCTTTTTGAACCGACAAATCCAAGTATCCCGTTATTTTTATATACAACTAAATTTAAGTTTGTTTTAACTGATAACTGCAGAGCAAGCCCTTGTC
This sequence comes from Victivallales bacterium, assembly GCA_036011305.1. Lineage (GTDB taxonomy): Bacteria > Verrucomicrobiota > Lentisphaeria > Victivallales > GWF2-38-69 > DASCNA01. The sequence goes on along the minus strand of DASCNA010000132.1, from coordinate 107,773 downwards.
GTCTTCTATCCTCAGGAACAAGACTGATTTTTCTTTTAATAGCTTTAATAGGGCTGTCTATTTTTACCTGCTTCCCGTTTATAAGAATTTTCCCACTGTTAACTTTATCAGCACCGAAGATAGCTCTGGAAAGCTCAGTTCTTCCGGCACCAACCAAGCCATAAATCCCGACAATTTCTCCCTCATTTAATTCAAGTGAACAGTTTTTGATTTTCTTATTCGATATATTTTTAACCTGCAACAGTCGTTTCCCTATTTGTCTACTACTGTCAAAGTTGCTGCCTGTAAGTTCGCGACCGACCATCATAGTGATCAGTTTATTATCTGTCATATCAGAAACTTTTTTGTCTCCAACATGTACTCCGTCTTTCAGGACAGAAACTGAATCGCAGACTTTAAAAATCTCCTCCATCCTGTGTGAAATATAGAAAATAGCTACTTTTTTTGTCTTTAATAATTTAATAATTTTGAAAAGATCATTGACAGCTTTATTAGAAAGAACAGCAGTTGGTTCGTCAAAAATTATAATTTTTGCATTACTGGAAACGGCTTTTACGATTGCAACCATTCCCATTTGGGATGTTGTTAAATCGGATACAATATTATTGGGATTAATAATCCCTTTAAATCCTATTTGATTTAAAAAATCATCTGTTTTCTTAATGAGAGCTTTTTTATTCAGTATTCCATAGGACGAAGGCAGTTTTCCAAGCCAGATATTTTCAGCTACTGTTAAATGTTCTGCAAGCATGAGATTTTGATAGACACAGGATAATCCCATTTTTTCTGAAATAGCTGGAGTAAGATGTGAAATCTTTTTGCCGTTAATTATTATTTCTCCTTTGGTCGGAGTTTCAGCACCTGTTAAAATTTTCATTAAAGTGGATTTGCCGGCTCCGTTCTCTCCCACAAGTGCTCTTACTTCGCCCGGTTTAATTGAAATATTAACATTATCTAGTGCATTAACTCCTGGATAGTGTTTGGAGATATTTTTCATCTCAATAATATACTTATTATTCATAGAAGAACCTTTAACTTAAACATTAGTTGTAGATGAGTTTCAGTTAATGCTATAAGTTTAGTTATTAAAAAATGCAGAACTAATTATATGGTTAGTTCTACACTTTTGAAGGGTAATAAAATCTAAATAGCAATTTTATGTGTTTTATAGTATTTTACCGGATTCAGGAATTGTTCTGCTTTTCCTGAAATTATCATTTTTTTAGTAATTGCAACAACACCTGTGTTTACATATTTAGGAATTTTTTTGCCGTTTATAGCTTTTATTGCGTATTCAACTCCCATATATCCCATGATCCATGGTTTCTGTACAATTATTGATTTGATATATCCATTTTTCAATCCCCAGATTTCCTGTTGATCGGAATCTACGCCAATTAGAGCAATGTTTTTTTTATGTGCTGCGTAAAGTGTTCTTGCTGCGCCGTCTGTAGTATAATTATTATTGCAGAATATACCTTTGAGCTCTGGATATTTTGTTAGGTAATTTTGAGTTATATCAATGGCATTTGTTGATTTTGCAAGGGCATCTCTAAAATCAACTACTTTGAGTTTTGGATATTTTTCTTTTATTCTATTCAAAAAACCTTTTTTTCTCTGTTCTAAAGAGCTGGCACCTGATAAGAAAGTAATTCCTGCAACATCTCCCTGGATTTTTCCAGTTTTTTCTTTAATAGCCTGAGCAAGTTGATCAGCTGCCAGTTCACCTATTTTAACATTGTCTGAGGCCATGAAGGATTTATAATTTTTTGTGTTTGCTTTACTGTCAATAATAATAACCGGGACTTTTTCTCTAGAGGCCTTTTCAATAACAGGCACTAATGAATCGGTAGAAGTCGGCGCAAGTATTATTGCTGCAGGATGAGTAACTAAAGCGTTTTCAACAATAGAAATCTGTCTTGTTACGTCAATCTCAGATGTTGCTCCCTGTACAATTAAGTCAACTCCATATTTTTTTGCTGCGTGCTGAGCTCCGTCAATAACAGTTTGCCAGTAGCCCGCTGAATTTGCTTTTGGAATAAGATAGATTCTTTTGTTTGCTGCACTGCATAATGATGTCATACCTATGCAGGTTACAATTGCCAGTACAATAACGATGAGTTTTCTAAACATAATTCTCCCTTTTGTTTGTTTAGATATTTAAAGAAATCCCGACTTCAAATTCAATTAATAGATTAAATTTGAAGTTTTATGTGCATAATAATTCATAAAAATATTTTTTAAAAATTAAAATACAATTTTCCCATTGTGAAAAATATATTATGATTGATCTTTTACAAGTTTGTTGTGTGATATTTTGTGGTTTTATATTAATTAAAAAATGTTCTATGAATAATATTGCTAATCCTTGTTAAGTATATGTGATTTTTTCATTTCTTCTTTTTCTTTGCATATATTTGTTATTGAAAAAATAATATAATCTTTTAAAATGATGTAAAGCTTTTGGAGAAAGTATGAAAGGTTTAGGAATATTTCTTGTTATTTTGATTTTAGCCGTTGGTATCTATTATGGTATTAATGAGTATAAAGTTTATAAAAGGAATAAAAATCCTCTAACTAGAGAACTTGTTATTCGTGATAAAGGTATTAGTAATTTAAAAATTGATATTACAACTGATACATACAGGCCTGCATTCTATGTTACTGCTAAATGGGATTCCAGACTTAAAAATCCTAAAAAGTCTTCAGTGACGATGCAGTGTGTTGCTACACGAACTGAGTCAGGGAAAGGAAGGAAGATAATTGCAAGTGAATCTTTAGTAGGTTTAAGTAATCGTAGAAGCGGTATGGGCTCATTAAGCTGTCATATTTCTATAAATGATATACCTAAAAAACAACCTTATATGTGGGTAAGAATTATCTCTGTCATTAATGGAAAGAGGCAAAAAGCTATTGTCAAATATTTAGGCAAGTTCAGGTAAAAGAATGTATTTTAAAAAAAATCTATTAATTATAGCTATTTTACTACCGGCAGCAGTATTTGCTGAAAATAACATGTGCATTGGACTCTGGGAGACAAAAGGAAATGACAGTGTGGTTAATATATTCATACAAAAGAATAAATATTTTGGTGAAGTTGTCTGGCTTAAAAGCACTTATTGGGAAGATGGAATGCCTTTAAAAGATATATTTAACCCAGATAAGGAAGAGTCAAGAAAGCCTATATTAGGGAAAATTATTTTAAAAAACTTCGTTGCGCAATCAAATACAACATTAATAAATGGAACTATATATGACCCGCACAATGGTAAATCATATAAATGCATTATAAAGAATGAAGATGATATCTTAAAAGTAAAAGGATATATTGGTATTCCACTTTTCGGGTCTACTGAAACCTGGAAAAGGCGTACCAGAATTTATGAAAATTGAATATAAAAGATTAAGTTGGAATTTCTTTCATTCTTGAATTGTTTTATAGCAGTTTACAGAGAATTAATTTAGAGACCTATATCCTCTGCCACTGTCCTCATTCCCTGTATTACATCATTAATCAGTTCATTAAGCTCAATATTCAGCATTTTTGAACCTTTTTCAATGACATCTCTGTTAGCACCTGCAGCAAAAGCTTTAATTTTCCATTTTTTACGAACAGATTTCAGTTCAAGATCCATAACGCTTTTGGAAGGCCTGACAAGAGCGCAGGCAGTTATAAAGCCGGTTAATTCGTCTATAGTGTACAGTGTCTTTTCCAATAAGCTCTTCGGCTCAACATCAATGCAGAATTCCCAACCATGTGAAATTACAGCTCTGATATAATCTTCCGGCCAGTTGTTTTTTTCAAGAATTTCTTTGGTTTTAATGCAGTGCTGATCTGGATATTTATCATAATCAAGGTCATGAATAAGACCGATTATTCCCCATTTTTCTTCATCTTCATGATTTTTTCTGGCATAAAATTTCATTACAGCTTCTACTGCAAGCGCATGATTAATCAATGATTCAGAATCATTATACTTCTTCAATAATGCAAATGCGTTTTCTCTGGTAGGGATGTGCGTCATTTTTCATTCTCTTTCTTTCACAGTGGTATTATTTGACAAAATTTTTGATATAAATTTTTTCTTAATGAAATGAGCTGTTATTATTATAACAATTACCACAGCCAAAGCTATGTATATACCTTCTTCCATATGTTTTATGTGATGCTCTAAAGCTGGGATATTATCTCCGAAAATCATTCCGACATAAACCCATATCGGAACTGAAATTAAAGCTGCGAAACCATCAATGATAATAAATGAAAGAAAAGGTTTCTTAAACATCCCCATTGAAAAAAAGACGGGCGTTCTCAGCCCAGGCATAAAACGCGCAAAAAACAGCAGATAGTTTCCATATTTTGCTGATGCGAGCTTAACTCTGGCAATTGATCTGGGTTTTACTATTTTAGATAAAAATTTTGATTTTAAAATTTTATGCCCCAGATATCTTCCCAGAACAAATACTATACTGTCACCGCCCAGTACGCCTATCATGCTCACTAAAACTATCAACCAGAAATTAGTAATCTTATAAGACGAAGTTACACCGCCTAATACAAGTGTTACATCTTCAGGTATCGGTAGTCCTAAACCGCATGCAATAAGCAATGCAAAAATTATTATATAGCTATGTGACTCAAATGGACTGAGAAATTCAAATAGTTTAGTTATCATATCAAATTAAAAAATTATAACCGCTTTAAAAGTTAATTTTATCTTTATTCAAAAGCAGTTGCCAGTTTTACAGTAAATTAAAATTTAGTAGGTTGATAGAGATACATCAAAAGAATACCTATAACAATTTATTATTTAATAAAATATATAATTTATTATAAAACTTGCACTAAAGATTGTTAATAATTTATCAATTAACTTGTTAATAATATAATTTGTATTAATTTTAATCCTTTGGGAACATGTAATTGGAAGATTATTATTTTAATGTTAGAAAGAGGATAAAATGAAAAATATTGTATATTTATCACCACATTTTCCAACTAACTTCAAAACTTTTTCTATTTCACTAAAAAATGCAGGTGCAAGAGTTTTGGGAATTGGGGATGAACCGCATTATAAGTTGCACGCTCAACTTAAAGGAGCAATGACTGAATATTATAAAGTAAGCGATATGCATAATTACGATGAACTGATTAAAGCAGTTGCTTACTTTACATATAAGTATGGTAAAATCCATCGTTTGGATTCTCATAGCGAGTATTGGCTTGATACAGAAGCAAAACTAAGAGATGATTTTAATATTTACGGCCTCAGAGAAAAAGATATGAAACAGATTCGCTGTAAATCTGAAATGAAAAAAGTCTATCAGAAATTAGGTCTGCGTGTCGCTCAGGGAAAAGTTGTCCATAATATCGATGAAGCAAAAAAATTCATAAATAAAGTTGGTTATCCTGTTGTTGCAAAGCCTGATGCTGGAGTCGGTGCCAATGATACGTATAAAGTACACAGTAGCGCAGAGCTTGAAGAAGTATATTCTAAAATTTCAGACATACCTTATATACTGGAAGAATTTATTACCGGAGAAATTCATTCTTTTGATGGTTTAGCCGATAAAGATTCTAATCCTATTTTCTTTACTTCTCATATTTTCAGCCAAGGAGTAATGGAAACTGTAAATGAAGATAATCATATCTATTATTACTCTGTTAGAGATGTTCCTAAAGAACTGGAGGAAATAGGAAGAAAATGCTTGAAAGGATTCAATGTAAGAGAACGTTTTTTTCATCTTGAATATTTTTATACGCCTAGTGGAGAATTTGTTCCGCTTGAAGTTAATATCAGACCTCCAGGAGGACTGACCACAGATATGTTTAATTATGCCTGCAATATAGATATTTTTAAAGTATGGGCAGACTTGATTGTTAATGGGAATAATCAACTGGACTATGAGCGAAAATATTATTGCTCATATATAGGGAGAAAAGATGGTAAATCTTATGTACATTCTCACTCAGACATTTTAAGTAACTATTCAAATTATATAGCATTGCATCAGGAGATGCCTTTTGTTTATAGAAGCGCTTTGGGAGATTATGCTTATATAGTAAGGGCGGAAGACCTAAATAGAATATTAGAAGTATCACATTATATTCAGAATACTTACTAATTTTATTGTAATAATAAAAAAGGCCTGCGAGTTTTAATAAACTGCTGGCCTTTTTTTATATAAATGATTATTTTGTTTTTCCTAGCTCAGAAGCTTTTTTTGCAGATGTAGTAATACCTTTAATTATCGAAGAACTGAAACCTTCATGTTCCATTCTGTTTAATCCTGCAATAGTGCAACCCATAGGAGTTGTTACTTTATCAATTTCAAACTCTGGATGTCTGCCTTTGCTCAATATCAGCTTCGCAGCTCCTTTTGCCGTCTGAGCAGCCATAGAAATAGCAATCTCTGAATGAAAACCAACTTCTATTCCTCCCTGTGAGGCAGCTCTTACTGCACGCATAAAGAAAGCAGTTCCACAGGCGCATAAAGCTGTAGCTGCAGGCATAAGTTCCTCACTGATGATTACTGTTTCTCCCACAGTATCAAATATGGAAGCCACTCTCTCCTTTGAGCTTTCTTTGACATTGTTAAAAGCAATGCAGGTCATGGATTCTCTAACAGCCACTGCAGTATTAGGCATTACTCTGATAATATCTGTGTCATTACAAATTTTAGATTTTATATGGTCTATTTTAAAACCTGTAACAACAGAAATTAATGTATGTTTTTCAGGGTTTAAATCATTTCTAATTTCTTCAAAAACCTGATTTGCATGATGAGGCTCAACGGAGATAATAATTATGTCAGATTTTTTTACAGCATCAATGTTATTGCCGGTGATTTTAAATCCTTTTTCCTTCATTACGTTAAGTTTAGTGACATTTAAATCGGCAAGTGTGATATTTGGTATATCAAACTCTCCTGATTCAAGCAATCCATTTGCTATTGCTGTACCGATTTTACCTGTTCCTATAATGCTTATTTTATAATTTTTTTTCAAGGGCTATCTCCAAAACGTTATGAGTTGTTAAGTAACTAAATTAATGTTTTTTAGTTATCATAAATTCTTTAATACTTGATTCAAAAGGAGGTTCAAGTATTCCATCTTCAGTTATTATCCCGGCAATTAACTCATTAGGTGTTACATCAAAGGCCGGATTATAAACATTTATATCAGCAGGTGCTGTTAATTTTCCAAAGCCCCGGCGTATTTCATCAGGTTCTCTTTGTTCAATAGGTATTTCAGAACCGTGTTTTAAATTCATATCAATAGTTGAATGAGGTGCGGCAATATAAAAAGGAATATTATGATATTTTGCCAGTATCGCAACTCCGTATGTTCCAATCTTGTTAGCAGAATCTCCATTTGCCGCTATTCTGTCTGCACCGGTAATGACAATGTCAATTTTGCCTTCCCTCATAACCTGTGCAGCCATATTATCACATATCGTTACGACGTCTATGTTTGCTTTTTTAAGTTCCCAGGCAGTTAATCTTGAACCTTGCAGAAGCGGTCTCGTCTCATCAGAAAAAACTTTAATATTTAAACCTTTTTCATTTGCTACATATGCAGGGGAAAGAGCTGTTCCATAATCACCTGTAGCCAAAGCCCCGGCATTACAGTGAGTTAATATTCCGTAATTATCTTTTATTAGTTTTACACCGTGTTCTCCTATAGATCTGCACATATGTATATCTTCATTCAGTATATTTATTCCTTCTTGTACAAGCATCTCTTTCAGTATAAATACATCACTTTCTTCTAAAGAGTTTAACTTATTTACACAGCGCTCAAGTGCCCAGAACAGGTTAACGGCTGTTGGCCTTGATTTTGCCAAATAGTCTGCAGTTTTTTTAACTTCATCTAAAAATGATTCTCTATTTTTTGATGTACTATGCTGACTTACGGCAGCCAAACCCAATGCAGCAGCGCAGCCGATTGCTGGGGCACCTCTAACAACAAGACGTTTTATGTAATCAAAAATTTCTTCTGATTTATCTGTTTCTACATATAAAAATTCTTCAGGCAGCAACGTTTGATCAATCAGTCTTAACTTTCCCGGAATTAGCTTTCCAGGTGTTTCCTGTTTCCATCTTACTGTATCTATCATTTTCTGTTTCCTTAATCTAAAGTAATTGAAATATATATAAAATTAAGTTGTTCTTTTTATCCAGGCTGAGTGGAATACTTTTAATCCCATATCATTCCATCTTTCTTCAAAATCAGTTTTTATATCTGAAATATCTTCAAGCCTGGAATCATCCCTGATAAATAAATCACTTTTACCTAATACATCCTGTACAAGTGTAAAGTACGGAATATCATCAGAAGAAAAATGAAAAATACCATTTTTTTTAAGTTTGATATATAATCGACTGACAAATTCTGAACTTACTAGTCTGTTGCCTTTGTGCCTGCTTTTTGGCCATGGATCAGGACATAATATATGAATTCTATTTAATGAAGTATCTGGAATACCTTGATTTATCAGATGCCAGGCCTCGCATCTAAGCAATTGCATATTATTAATTCCTGACCGTTCATTTCTCTTATGAAGTTTTCTAAGTCTTCCAAGCATAACATCTACTGCAAAAACCAGTCTTTCAGGGTATTTTTTTGCTAATTTTGTAGTAAATGAGCCTTTCCCACATCCTAAATCAAGTTCTACTACTTTATTTTTCGGGATATTGATAAGAGAATATCTTTCAGCAATTAATTCTATAAATTCGTCTTCAGGTTTCATTGTAATTATGTAATTCTTAACATTAAATATTAAATAAAATAATTTTAAATGCTACAATATACTAATATCTTCATTCAATAATTGACAGCATTTTAATATTACAATATACTTAAAATATGTAAATTATAAACTTAAAAACCAAAATTAGTTGGTTGGTGTAATATATGAAAAAATATTTTTATTCTGTTTTGTTTATTATTGTTACGTGTTTCTTTTTTATAACCCCATTAAATGTTTTAGCAGAAGTAAGTACAGAAAAAGCTCTTGATACAGCTGATTTATATGTTTATGACCAGGAAGTTACACATGACAGTATGGAGGATAAACAGGTTCTTGATGATCTCTCAGCTGGTCCGGTTCGTAAACTGGGACGAGGCTTTTCCAATCTTATTTTTGGTTTTTTTGAAATACCTTTAAAAATATATTATGCCAATATGAATGAAGGTGGTATTGCTGCCAGTAGTTTTGGTGTGGTGAATGGCTTTTTCTATTTTATAGCCAGGGAACTTACCGGTATTCTTGAAATAATTACTTTCCCAATGCCTTTGCCGGGAGCGGCAAAAGGTCCTTTTGCTACGGGATGGGGTTATGGACCTCTGATGCAGCCTGAATGGATATTTGATTTTGAATCAGACCCATATAATATGGTTTACCCTGACTTTCCTGTTAATTAATGAAATGATGGATCGTTAAAAGTAGTAAGTTCATATCATTAGGATTAATTTGCCATTTGAATTTTTGATATTATGATCCATTTTTATTAATTCACCAATCATTAAAATTAATTAAATAGGTTTTTTTATATATTATGGGGTTTTCCTGTGGATTTGTAGGGTTGCCGAATGTAGGTAAGTCAACGCTGTTTAATGCATTAACCAAAGCCGGGGCAGAAGCTGCCAATTTTCCTTTTTGCACAATTGAACCTAACACAGGAATTGTGCCTGTATCTGATGAAAGGCTTGGTGTTTTATCAGAAATGCATAAATCAAAGAAGACTGTTCCTGCAGTAATGAAATTTATTGATATAGCAGGACTTGTGGGAGGAGCAAGTCAAGGCCAGGGACTGGGAAATAAATTTTTAGGGCATATTAGAAACGTGGATGCTATTGCACATGTAGTGCGTCTGTTTGATGACGAAAATGTTACGCATGTGGCCGGGAAAGTAGATCCAGTAAATGATGTTGAAACAATTATTACTGAATTGACATTGTCAGATCTTGAAGTTGTAGAGAGACGAATAGAGAAAGCAACTAAAAAAACTCGTTCAGGTGATAAGGAAGCTGTTAAAGAGTTGGAAATTTTAAAAGGGTTTTATGAAGCTTTAGCCGAAGGAACAATACCGCAATATGGTGAAAATGATGATATGAATGCATTGTTAAAGGAATTAAGGCTTTTAAGCACTTTACCTTCATTTATCTGTGCGAATGTAGATGAAAATACTCTTCTTGACGGTATAGATGGTTTTATTAAAAAACTTCCAATTTTTGAATTTGCAGAAAAACATAATATGGAAATTATTCCTATTTGTGCAAAGCTTGAAGAAGAAATAATAGAATTGCCTCCTGAAGAAGCTAAAGTTTTCATGGAGGAACTTTCACTGAAGGAAAGTGGACTTAATAAAATTATTAAAACTGGTTATCAGATTTTGAATTATATTACTTTTCTTACTACTGGAGCAGACGAAACAAGGGCATGGACAATCACAAAAAATACTGCTGCCCCTCAGGCTGCCGGGAAAATTCATACAGATATGGAAAGAGGTTTTATAAGAATGGAAGTAGTAGCTTATAAAGATATTGTCGAATACGGCAACGAGGCGAACGCTAAAAGTGCAGGAAAAATGAGAATCGAGGGTAAAGATTATATTGTTCAGGACGGAGATGTTGTTAATGTAAGATTTTCTGTTTAATATATCTATATACTCTATTAACAAATAGAAATTCTGCTATAATGGTTTCAGTGAATAATCTGGAAGTTTAATATATAATAAATGCGTATTTTAGGAGTTAAATAAAATGGTTGATCTACCAATGGCAAAAGAGAATGAGACAGTCCTGGTTGTAGATGACGAGGATGCAATATGGGACTTTGTTATTGAAGCTCTGCAAAATTTAGGATATTCTGTAATTCTTGCAGGCAATGGAGAGGAAGCTGTTGAAATTTATAAGAATAATCCAAAGCAGATAGATCTTGTTTTTCTTGATATGGTTATGCCTAAGTTAGGAGGGCATGGAACATTTTATCAATTACAAGCTATAGATCCAGATGTTAAAATACTTTTATCCAGTGGATATGTTGCACAGGAGGAATTGGAAGATTTATTTGAACAAGGAGCTAAAGGGTTTCTCCATAAACCTCACAAAATTACTGATTTGGCAACACGGATAAGAACAATACTGGATAACTGATTTTATAATTGTTATTGTTATCAGAGGAGTTTAATGCTTAGAAAACTTGTTGTTTTAACTTTTTTACTGTTGTTAGTTGGCTGTGCTACTACAGAGGAGCGCAAAGATAAAGCTGTTGTTAAAGCTAGAAATTATATCTTTGAGAAAATACCTCATATGAGTATAGAAAATGCGACTTTTATCAGATATACGTACCCTGAAATTTTGGAAGATGAAATTGCAAATTATGGATTTAGCCAGGCTCATCCTTATTCTCAACTATGTTTAGTATGGAATCTGCCAAAGCCAAAGATATCATTAATGGTTGTAGGAATTTCCCCGGATAATTTTAAAGGCTGGAGTCCTATGAGACTTATCTATAAAGATACTGATATGATTAAATCAGAAAGAATTAACTCTCCTAGAAACTATGTTGCAAAAGAGAAGCCGTTAGTAAAAAAGCGAGCTTATTCCATGCATAATAGAAAAATCGATTAGAAACAAATACTTTATAAAAAATAAAAAAATATTATGAATATAAAAACTTTATTAGTTGGCCCTTTGCAGGTTAATTGCTATATTGCAACTATAAATGACAGTTCATTTATTATTGATCCGGGAGCAGATTGCGATTTAATAATAAATTGCGTAAATGATAATAAACTTGATATAAATGCTATTTTATTGACACATGCACATGTAGACCACTGTTCAGCTGTATATGATTTAGTATCAACTTTAAATGTGCCTGTAATACTTAATAAAGAAGATGTTGGGCTTTATAATAGTCCGGCAAATAGTTTGCCTCCTTATTATCCACCTTTGACTAAACATATAGATACAACTGAATCATTTGAGAATTCGTGTTTTTCTATAATTTATACACCTGGCCATTCAATGGGATCAGTTTGTTTTTATTTTAAAGAAGAAAATGTTTTATTTAGTGGCGATACTCTGTTTTGTGAATCAATTGGAAGAACAGATTTGCCAGGCGGTGATTATAATACACTAATAAAGTCAGTGAAAAACAAGTTATTTAAACTGCCTGGTAAAACATTAGTTTACCCAGGGCATGGCCCTTCCACAAAAATTGATCACGAAATAAATTATAATCCTTTTGTGAACTGATATTTTTTAAAAGGTGATGTATTATTAATAGCCAAAAATATTTTCAACTTTTTATTTATTAAAGAATACTTCTAATCCATTGTTTAAAAATATTAACAGCAAAGGCATTTTTGCTATTTTCAGGGTGGACAAGAAAGTAGGATTTTTCTATTTCAACATCAGAATTTGGTATTTTTATAAGAGATCCATTAGTTAATGCATCTTCTATATAAAGTTTGTGCGTTACCATAATCCCGAGACCCTGAACAGCAGCATTTAATCCTTGTGTTGTGCTGGTATAATAAATATGTGACGAAGGATCAGGTTCGTCAAGTCGATGCGCATTGCACCAGAGCTTATAGTCGTTCTTTCTTGAAATTTGGGATACAAAAATACAATTATTTTGATTTATAATTTCTTTAAAATTATTTTTTTTAAATTTAAAAATTTTAGGACTGGCAGCTAGTATGAGTGAGTCATCTAAAAGTTTTTCTACGATGCAGTTCGGCCAGTCATCATTACTGCCGTAATCAATAGCCAGATCAATTTTATAATTATCAAAATCAGAGTAGTTTGTTTTTTTTAGACGGAGAGTAGATACTCTAAAATCGATTGAAGGATTTTGATTCATGAATTCTTCCAACCTTGAATTGAACCACCTTACAGCAAAGCTTGTCTGCATGTTAACCGTCAATGAGTGCTCATTTGTTAATAACTGCCTGCTTGCATTTCTTATCATATTTAAAGATTTACTGATTTCATTAAAATACATTTCTCCGGCTTTTGTAAGTTTGACGGAGTGTGTACTTCTGTCAAAAAGAGGATGAGATAAATATTTTTCGAGTATTTTTATGCTTTGACTTACAGCTGAATGTGTTAAATTAAGTGTTTTTGCAGCTTTAGTAAAACTGCATTGATTTGCAACAGCTTCAAAAGACAATAATGATTTTAACGGTGGTAGTACATCATTCATAGTATATTTATACCCAATTTAAATTAATAATTTTTGATATTTATTATATCATTCCCCATATCCCGCCAGCAAATCCAAATAGAGATGTGATAAATAAAATAATAAAAACAATAACAGCATATAAACCTTTAAGCCTATATTTTTCAGGAAGTGCTTTACGAGCAAGAAGATATAGAAATATTAGAACTATTGGGAGGCATATTGCATTCATTACTTCAACTGCAACGCTTATATTCACTAGATTAATATCTGAGCAGACAAATATAGCCCCTAGAATCAGGACTATTGCATAGCAAAGGTAGAATATAGGAGCTTCTTTAGGGTTGTTCTGTAGAGATCTTTTAGAGCCTAATATTTCCCCTATCCCCCATGCAGCAGTTAATGTGACTACTATAGAAGCTATAAGAGCTGCACCGATCATACCGAGAGAAAATAGTATTTTCCCTACCACTGTACCTAAATATGGCGTAATTGCATGAGTAATTTGGCCTACTGTATCGAGTTGGGTTTCAAGATCATGAGTATATAAAGTTGCAGCAGCAGCAATTAAAATAGCAGCCATTATCAATTGTGTTAAAACAGAACCTATTGCGGTATCCCATCGACCCATTTTTATCTGTCTTGTCTTCATACCTTTATCAATAACAGCAGATTGTTGATAAAAAACCATCCACGGCATAATTACTGCTCCTATGTTTGCAGCTAACAGATATAAATAATTTGGATTGGAGAGAGGAATATTTGTCATCTGATCTAATAGCACATTCAAATTTGGTTTTGCTTTCCAGGCAACTATAAAAAAAATAAGCTCAAATGCACCGATGCATAATGCTATTTTTTCAATAGATTTGTAAGAACCAGTAACAGCCATAAAAATAAGAAAAACAACAATAAGGCTCATTGTCAGAGGTTTAGGTATATTAAACAATAACCCTACACCGGCAAGTCCACTAAATTCTGTTATTATTGCCCCTATACAGGTTATGACCATTGTTGCTACAGATACAAATGCCCAAAAACGGCCATAATATTCTTTTATTAGCTCTCCATGTCCTTTTCCTGTTAAAATGCCTAATCGGACAGTCAGTTCCTGAACAATATAAAGTATTGGAATTAAAATGAATTGAGCCAATAATAATTTATAACCGTATACAGCTCCACTTTGAGCTGCAGTTATCACACTGCCAGCATCAGTATCCGCAAACATCACGACCATACCGGGTCCAAACACAGTTAAATAAAATAAAATTCTTTTACGTATCCGCATAGGTTAAAGTTATATTCAGTTAATTTATTGACTTCAACATTTAATAGCCAATATTCATTGATTGAATTATAATTTAGTCCTTAATTTAAAATGATTTTAGTATATCAAGTTTATGGTTAAGGACTGTTATGATAAAAAACTTATCTTTCTAAATTTAATTATAACCTGAAAAGGCGAGATAATTTATAAAGGATTTCCGATTTTTGATAAAACTAAGGAAGCGTTTATTCCGCCAAATCCTGAATTTGTTGAAAGAGAATATTGCATAGAAGAATCGTGCGATTTAGTATTAATCCACTTTTTTGCATCTTCTGCAATGTTTTTTATTCCTACAGAAGGAGGGATAATATTTTCTTCAAGAGATTTTAAACATATTAAAGCTTCAATTAGACCAGCAGCACCTAAAGTATGCCCTGTTCCTCCTTTTAAGGAATAGGTAGGGATAGGGGTTTTAAACATAGATTTAAAGGCTTTTATTTCCATTGAGTCATTATATAATGTTCCTGTACCATGGGCTGAGATCGAACCTATTTCAGCAGAACTGATATTGGCTGTTATTAAAGATGCTTCTATGGCAGCGACAAGACAGTATCCATCTCTGGAAGGTCCAGTAATATGATTTGAATCATTTGATAATCCCCAACCTGAAACATAGCCTAGAAAATTTCTGTTTTCTTTGTTAGCTTTAGATTCACTCATCAAAAGTGCATAACCTGCACCATCTCCTAAAGTTAAACCGTCTCTATTTTGGTCAAAAGGTTTTGCCGGCTCTTTCCCAAGTGCCTGTAATGCTGAAAATCCGGAATAAACAAATTCGCTTACAGTATCACAGCCTATGATAAGAATTGAATCTTTAACACCATTTTTAATCATTGATGCAGCCTGAGCAATCGCCGTACTAGAAGAGGCGCATGCAGCCGAAATGATTAAGGCATCTTCTTTTAATTTTAATGCCGATTGAATTTTATGTAAAAGAGAATTGATTCCACTTTCTTCAATGTTTCTATTCTTTTCAAGAATGCTTTGCTCAAGTAATTCAATTTCTCCTGTTGTTGTTGCAAGTATTAATAATGTATCATTCGGTAAATTACCTATAATTTTATCAAAAAGAGGAGTAAGCATCTGCATAATGCAGCTTTCATTCTTGTTCGGATATATATTAGGTACCAATGCTGCATAATCTGAAATAAAATTTTTTGTAATAAATCGAGTGTTTTTCAGAATAGATGTTTTATTCAGGAGAAGTTGATTCCAGCATAAATCTATTCCGAAGCCATATCCAGTGTTAATGTCAGCATCTGTAATAACGACTTTATTGCTCGTCATTAAATTCTCCGTTTAACCATCTTTTTTGAACTGCTTTATAAAATTCGGGAGTGGTAAAGCATATACTGCGGTCAATTGTGCTGATAAAAGGCTGTACTGTATATCCAGTGCAGGCTATTGTGTTATCTTCTTTAAATATAGTATATTCTGTATTAATTTTTGGAGCATTTGTCCAGATCATGGAAGCCTGTATTATAAATTTTTCTTCAAGATGCAGGGGTTTGTGATAATCAATATGAAGCTGAGCAACCGGTGCAACCAGGTTATATTTTTTATAATCCTGATAAGTCAAACCACACTTACGCCCTATTTTTGAGTAAGCATCTTCAAAAAAAGCAGCATATCTGCCATGCCATACTACGCTTAACATGTCAACTTCGCTGAAATTACTTCTTCTTTTTGCTCTGGCTGTAATTGGAGCAGGCGCATTTTCTAATCGATCAAAATAAATTTTTTTTCGTTTTAATGAGTTCATTTTATTTAATCTCAAAATTGAGTTGTAATATCATTGCTTTTTCATTAACTTTTTCAAAAAGAGCTCTAATTGAAATTTGCTGTAGTAATATAACATCCTTTAGAGATTTTACACTAGTAATTGTAAGGGATATATTTTCTGAGTTTCCTATTGGATTGAAGAACTTAGCTATCTTTATTTCAGTCAATTTAAGCTTAAGATTCAATGTTTGACATAATATAGTTTTTACTACTTCCAAAGCACAAGCTGCTGCTAATACAGGCTTGCTTTCGAAATGCCCTCTAAACCCTATAAATTTTATTGAGAAATTGAGTTTGGCTGAAATTGTATATTCATCAATTAGGGTGCTAGAGATTACAGCCTCAGTAATTTCTTTGCAGACTGGATTCATTATTCTGCATCCTTTAATCTTATTACCAGTTGATAGTTGCTTTCAGTATTATTATAAATAATTCCTCTAGGATACAACTTATTGTCTATTAGTGTATATTCATAAAATGATACATTCCATAATTCTCTATTATTTTTAATATAAATTTTGTTTAATAGATTAAAGCTTTTACCTCCAAATGTATAATATAATTTTCCGTTACCATAACTATTTATAAAGTTAATTCTATATTTTTTTAATTTTATATCAGAAGTAGATTCTGGAATATTATTGAAATAAATTCGATTTATATCTTTTATAATAGTTTTTGGAAAATTCCTATATTTTTTGAAATCTTCCATTAAAAATTTATTAGTGATTTTTCCCTTGCTGCTTTCAATTTCAAATAGCTTGATTCCCATCTGGTTTAAACCAACAACAATAATTGAATTATCTTTTAAATCAATTTTACTCACAGCAATGCATGAAAATGAATGCCATCTATAGTTAAAAACAATAGAACTTACTATAGTAAACTTATTGGGCAATTTATTTTTAAAATCAGCCAGTACTGTCTTTGTATTAATATTATTTATTGGTGTTAAATCAGGTTTTTTAAATGGGATAGCTGATCTACATCCGAGTAATATAAAACAACTGAAAATGAGAAATACAAAACTAAATAAAATACTATTTTTTCTGTTTTTCAGTTTAGGCAATGAATCAATAATTGCAGGAATGACAAAAAAAGAAACAAGATAACCTGTCGAAACGCCGACTATGAGAGTAATGCCTATATTAAAAAGAAGAGGGTGTTTTGCAAAAGAAACTGCTACAGCCCCAATCAAAGTTGTCAATGCTGATAAAGAAGTCGCAAGTCTTGTGCCTGATTTTAAATTGAAGATGGAGTGATAAACCATAAAAATGCCGTAATCAATTGACAATCCTACAGTTATTAAAGATGCTATAATGATCGGTGCATTGATCTTTATTTTAATAAGATATAAGAAACCACAAATTGCGATTACACTCGAAATAACAGGTAGCAATGACAGTATAGTTTGTGCGATATTTCTCAGTAACAGAAGAGATAAAAGAGGAATAATGACTGCAGCTATTGCAGCTAAATAAATTATTTCAGAAGAAACTGAGTCTGAGAGCATAGCTGCGAAATTTTTTTTAGATAAAAGAAAAGTATTTGGTACATTTATGATAATTTTTTTTACTTTTTCCAATACTGTTTTTTTATCTGGCAGATATGAAAGCATGTAAAATCTACCGTTTCTTTCATATAGGAACTGTTTTGACAATTTTTCAAAAATTTGATTCTCTCCAATTTTATTTGTCAATTTATAATTTGACTTTATAGAATTAAAGAAAGGTTTAAATGCTCCAGGGGCAAAATTATATTTCGGAGAATACTCGATAATAAGCTTTTTTACTTTCTCTCTGTTTTTATTCCAGAATCTGTTCCAATTACTAATATTGTTAATTATTTTCTTTTGTGAAGGCCATACAGAGACTAAATTATAATATCTGTTTTGACCTATTGCCTTTGTTATTTTCCTGTAAAGTTTGTCATTATCTTCAAATAACTGTGTCCTGTTATTTGAGTTGGTAACTAAAATTGCAGGCATAGTTGATCCACCCCATATTCTATGGAAGTCGTCTTCATTTTTTACAATAGAATTGTCACTTCCATTTAGTTTTTTTATATTATTATCAATACTCTGCTGGAAAGCAAAAAATGTCAATATGAATATTGCACATAACCAGCAGGCAATAATCAGCACTGGCGGAATATGTTTTTCCTTTAATTTAGGATATCTTGGTAAATTAATATCAATATGTTTAGTGTTTTTGAGGAATTGGGGAAGTAGAAGCAAAGCAAATATAATAGAAATAGTAATACTGAAAATAGCAAAAACAGCCAGTTGATGATAACCTGTCACATCAGAAAAAAAGAATGATGCAAAAATGCCTATAGTTGTCAACCCCCCGACTATTATAGGTTTTGCTACTTTTTTTACCTGATCAATATTATTAACAGTATTAACTGCAATGTATGCATGGATTCCATAGTCAATGGATATCCCTGTAATTACACCTCCCATTCCAATTATAAAATAAGCCAATTCAGATATAAAATAAGATGATAAAGCCATTGCAAGAAATGCAGATATTACCGGTAACATGAATAGGAGTAAACATTTGAAGTCTTTTTTGAGAACAAATATAAATAGTAGAAGAAATGCAATAGTTGATATTATCAAAATTTTACTTACGTCATTTTTTATTATTTGTTCATTGCTTATAGCATGTTGGTGACCGCTTATAATGTTTGGTAAAATATAATTGGGTAGTTTATGTAATTTTTTATTGAGATAATTAATGAGAAGTTTAGATTTTCCGGAATCAGTTACAGGTACCGGTGTTTGCAATATGATCATTGCATGTTTCATATCATAACTTATAAAATGATTTTTCAACGGTAAAATTTTATAATTCATGAAGCTGGATAATTGATCTAGTGATTTAAAAATATGCGAATATATATTAAGCGGATCAAGCCTGATTAAATCTATATAAAAATTTATGCCCGGAGAAAGTAGTTTTTTATAATCGTTTTTTAATGATATATTAACATGCTCAGCAGTTATTTTGTTTAGTTCTTTGTTATTTATTATTTGAGGTGCAAGTTTTATTATATTTTTTAAATCGCTTAAAAATGAGTTTGATGGAAAACCTGTTTCAATTTTAGAGATTAAAGGAGAGTTTAAACTATCAGCGAATTTATCCACATTTTTCAGCAGTTCATCTAGTGAATGTTTGTCAGAGTTTAAATAAAATGAGATAATTATTTTTTCAGAAATATTGGAATTTCTGAGAACTGTAAAATATTGTGCAACTTCTGCGTTATTCGGGAGCATTGCAGACACATCATTTTTGAATTCCAGATGATAAATTCTAACAGCAGATAATATGATTGCTACAATAATGCAAATGACTATTAGCCATTTATGGAGTTGAAATGTTTTAAAAAGAGCAGAAAAAATTTTATTAAATATCACGTTATACTCAAATTTTAGGGTACCTTATAATGTTATTTTTAGGTATATGTGTGTAATAAATTTATAACATTAACGATTTTGTTTTATTAATTAATGACCATTAAAGACGTTCCATACTCCCTCTGGTATTGCTGAATTTAGAACTGTATTATCAAATATAATTTTAAGGCTGTCATTGTTCTTTTCCATTATATGGATGGAAGAAATATATTTTAAATTATCACTGAAACTTACAGAAATTGATTTTATAAATTCTGAACTTTGTTCTTTTAATTTAGGTATAAATTTGAGCATTAAAGGTTTTTTATTTAGAATTGTAATTGAATATTTATTTAACTGTTTAATATAATTTCCAGAAAACCATACATTCATTTGATTAACAATAACTTTTAAGGCAGGTTTATCATTGAGATTTATTGTTACAACTTTATTGCTGTCTTCATCCCATTGTTTAAAATTGTTTCCTGAAATAATAAAAGAATATTTTATTGGCTTAACACTGTGCCAGGCAAAGTTCCCAGGTTTTTTGATAAATATTTTACCGGACATTATTATAGGTTTATTTAAAATACTAAGTTTTTTCTCTTGGATAAAGTCACATTGAACTGATCTAATAGAGCTCATACGTGTATCTATCCTTTCTAAAATCTTTTTTATTGAATCATTTTTGATTTGACCTGCATTCAGTAATAAACTTAAATTAAATAAAAATAGTGTAATTAAACCTGGCCTGATCATATATAACCTTAAATACATTAAGACATTTAGTCTGTTTGTAATTTATTCAACATCATCACCGAATAGCTTTAATTCTCCTTGAGCAAGTATTTTGCTGCCAAGATAAACTGTTCCTCTCACTACTCCATAATGACCGAATTTAGTAGTTTTATACATTTTAATTATTAGTTTGTCACCAACTTTTGCATGAGCAAAAATTTTCATTTTTTTTATCCCTATGACGTATCCGATACCTTGTTTAATACCGTGACCTAATGCATAAAATCCATTAGCTGATGCAACTGTTTGTGCAATTATTTCTGCATAAACATATTCTGAGAGGAATTTGTTTTTCTCAAGAAAAGGGTTATCCGCCCTTACAGTCATTTCTGTTTCTACAGTTTTATCTCCAATTCTAGTTATATAATCAATCATTTGCATTGATAAGGTTTGAGGGATGATTTTTTTAACAGGATATGGTAAAGAGTAAATTTGATCCAACTTATTTTGATTTTTCCAACACAATGGATCAGAGGCTAAAGGGTCACCTGTCTGTTGAAACGCGGCACCTCTACAGCCGTAACATTCTTCTGCCTTATCACATTTGCTGCAAGGTCCCTTTATTCTTTTGCGATAATCTCTAAGATACTGGATTATTTCACTACTTTTTATGATATTTGACAATGAGTTTTCGCGTATATTGCCTGCCGATTCACTTATTCCTACGCATGGTTTAACAAAACCTTTATTGTCAATTAAACAAGAGTATAAGAGTCTTAAACAGTTTGATCCGACCAAAGGGGGTTGTATTTTCCACTTCTTATTAAATTGTCCACTGTCGATTTTTGCTATTTCATTAAAAACTTTTTCTGTTTGTTCAGGAGTTACTTCAAGCCACTGATTTTCTTTTGCATTTCCCTGGGGAGTTATTATTTCAAAATATGGCTCAATGTTCTGGTTTCTCAGCCATGTCCACAGCTCTGTTATTTCTTCGATATTCTGCTTGCATATTACAGTGCTCACTGCTAAAAAATGTTTATTGTCAGGATAACCGGCATTTCTTAGATTCTTCAGAGCCAGCATTGCTAATTTATAACTGTCAGGTCTTCCGGTAAGCAGTTCCATTATTTCAGGTTTGAATGAGTTTAATTTAATAACAGTGCGAACATTATTTCTATACAGTTTATCTGCAAATTTTTGCGTTATTTTAGAACCGTTGGTGAATATTTCAGCCTTCATTCCGTTACTGTTAATGAATTCAATAACTTTAAAAAAATTTGGATGAAGTGTGGGTTCACCCCCAAGAAGAATAATTTTTTCTGCACCCAGTGCTTTTGCTTGAGATATGACATCGCAAATTTCACTGAAAGTAAGTTCATTTTTTAGAGCCTGTTTGTCAGGAACATAGCAGTAAGGGCAGTGAAAATTACATTTTAGGCTTAGTTCAAGTTCCAATGTCAGAAGCTTATTACTGCGTGCAGCAATATCTATTTCTTCTCTTGAAAAATTTTCATGTGCTATATGACATGCATCCATTGTTTATCTTAAGCCTAATTTTAGATTTTTATTAATTGTTGGATATTCAGGTTCTTTATATAATTGACGTATTAAAATAAATTCTAATTTTTACTCCTGTTATCAAAAAAGCGGATTGGTTTTCTGGAGTTAATATTAAAGACACGTTCTTTTATGGTTTGTTCAGGTTCAAGTGAAATGTTGATCCCGACTCTTAATTTTGCGTTAAGTTTATTAGTAATGAATTCTTTTGTCAACGATTTATCTTCAACGGCTAGGTGTAAAGTGACAATATCAGATAAATCATTTTTGCTTACAACTTCTATATAGTATTCTGTTATTCCTGAAATCTCTTCAAGTGAAGCAAAGATCGTCTGAGGATAAATTGTTGTTCCGTATATTTTAAGCATTTGCTGTTTTCTGCCAATAACAGGTCCCAGTCGGGGAGTGTTTCTGCCGCATTTGCATTGTGAGTTATCTATAAAGCTTATATCTCCGGTTTTAAATCTTAACAGAGGCATTCCGGTACATTGAAGCGGCGTAACAGCAATTTCACCAATATTGCCTGAAGGTAAAACATTATTGTTCTTATCTATTATTTCGATTATTGCTAAATCTGGGTTAAGGTGTCCGCCATGTGCATATTTACATTCACAAAAAGTAGATGCTATTTCAGAAGACGCATAGGTTGAGTAGATATCAGCATTCCATAATTTTGATAGTTCCAGACCGAGTGGCAGTGTTGTAAAATCTCGTTTTCTTATTGGTTCTCCAATGCAAATTAATTTTCTGACTCTTTCCATTGATTTAGTTTTTCCGGTAGTATGAATATATTTTCCAAGTCTGCGTAAAAATGATGGTACACCTATTATTACAGTGGGGCTCAAGTCATTAATTGCAAGGTTATGACTTTCGAGAGAATTCAAACCGTTTCTAATGGCTTTAGCCCCTAGTTTTCTAACTCCCGAAAAATATGCTAAACCTGCGATAAAGCACCTATCCATAGTACATGTGATGAGTACTGTGTCATTTTTATTCATGTCACATGTTTGAAATGATTTGTACTCATTATAGGCAAGCCTTTTAAGGTCTGATTCAGTTGACATTATTTTTACAGGTTTTCCTGTTGTACCTGAAGAATAGGATATATCAACGATTTCATTTTTATTCGCAGCTATAAATAGATCATTATCTTTTACCAATTGATTCTTATCAGTAAATGGAAGCTCATTTAAATTATTTATATCTCTGTTTTTAAGTAAATTTCTGTAATATGGAGAATTGTTAAGACAGTAATTTAGATGGTTTTGAAATAATTTGTTCTGAATATTGTCAATCGTTTCTCTGTTTTTAAAAGCTAAGTCGGTATATTTATCAAAAGAATTCATTTATTCTTCCTCCATTTTAGAAATTTCAGAAGCCATAATATTCTTGAGATAATTTTTCAGCTGGAACGCACTCATATTTTTATATTCTTCCCATAGGACAGGTGAAAGCTTATGCATTTTAATCGTTCCTGTATGCATTGTAAAATCTTTTGTTGGAATATTTTCATTTCCAGTGATGCATACAGGAAATAATGGGCATTTTACTTTTAATGCTGTTCTGAAAACAATACTGGTAAAATGATTCATTTTTTTGCAACCGGATCGAGTTCCTTCAGGAAAAGCAGCAATGGAAATATTTTGATCCAATATTCGCATAGCTTCCTGATCAAATTTTTCCTGAGTCATGTCAAGTACTGAGATATATTCGGCTTTTTTTGCAAAATAACCAAGCACAGGAATCTTAAACGGCCATTTGCTTACAACCTGTACCATGTCGCAGTTTAGTAAAGTCATAAGAAAAGGATCAGATGATGATCTGTGATTGCATATATAAATACCATTTTTTGATGGATAATCACTAAAATCTTTATATTTTATTTTTACAAAGGGGAACACTGCAATCTTTAACATCAGATACCCATATAAGCGTATCGAGTACCTTAGTCTGAATAAATTATGCTTTCTGTTTTTGAACACCATATGAGGGATAAGATAAAAGAAAAGAAGAACAAAATATATACAAGTATGAATAAGTAACAATGTGTAAAAAAAGATATTAAAAAATTTACTTTTCATTAAAGGACAAATTCTTAGGCAATCTTGATTTAGATTTTATCTGGATGTTCTAAATCAAATTTTTCAACAAATTTATAGACATCTCCAAGAGTTCTAATATCTTTAATACCGTCATCGTTTCTTAAATTAATGCCGGTTTTTTTATTAATTTCAACAATAAGATCAACCATATCCAGGCTATCTAAGCCAAGATCCTTAAAAAGAATTTTATCCTCTGTTAATTCATTTTTATTTAGTTCAAATATTTCAATAAAAATATCATCAACCGCTTCAATTATTTTATTTTTCTCCATGAATATCTCTCAAATAGGTTATATAAATGTAATAATTATTATTAGTTTTAAACAGTATGAATGATTATTGTAGCGTTTATTCCGCCAAATGCAAAACTGTTCTTCACTATGCAGTTTAGCTTTTTCTCAGTTTTTTCAGTTATGTGCATAATGCCTGCGCATTTGGGATCAATATTATCCAGATTTAAAGTAGGATAAATTATGTTATTATCCATCATATGAAGAGACGCCGCTATTTCAATCGCGCCTGAAGCACCTAGAGTATGGCCTAGGTGACCTTTTAGCCCGCTTACAGGGATATTGGAACCAAATACTTTTTTTATTGCTTGTGCTTCTTCAATATCTCCGTGAATTGTAGCGGTAGCGTGGGCATTTATATAATCAACTTTATTCGGAGATATTTTTGCATTAGTTAGACACTGATTAAAACAGCGTATCATTGCATCCTGATTTGACTGCGAGATATGTGCACCGCTTCCGCAAGTATTGTATCCAATTATTTCACCATAAATTACTGCATTTCTTTTTTTCGCTCTTTCATATTCTTCCAAAATGAGGATTCCGCTGCCTTCTCCGCAAACAAGTCCATCACGGTTTGCATCAAAAGGTCTTGAAGAATGTTTGGGGTCACTGTTATAATGGGTTGAGGTCGCAGATAAAATATCAAAAGAACCGGTTGCCATTACAGAGTATTCTTCGGAACCGCCACAGAGCATAATATCCTGTGACCCAAGACGTATTAAATCAGCTCCGGCACCAATTGCCTGAAGGGAAGATGCACAGGCTGCGGCAGTTGACATAACATAACCGTTAATTTTGAAGCACTGGGCAACATTCATTGCATCTACATGTGAGAGAGTTTTAAAAAATTGCATAGAAGTGTATTTATCAAGACTTTTTTCAAAACCTACAGTTTCAAACGCATCTTTGAGTGACTCCAAACTGCCAATAGTTGAACCTATAATACAGCCAGTACGTCCAGAATATAAATCATTCCCAGATATCCCTGAATCATCAATTGCTTCTTCGCATGCCTGAGCAGCTAAAATACTGCTTCTCGGCATTGAACGTCTGGCAGAACGGGGAATCTTTTTAATGTCTTCAATCGTGCATGGAGCAGCTACCTTGCTTTTAAGCCCTTGATAAATGTCCCATTCTTTGATGTATTCTATTTTGCATACATCGTTATTAAGGGCGTCCATTAAAGAGGAAACACTATTGCCCAATGCTGTTCTCACACCCATTCCCGTTATAACAACACGTTTCAAAAGTGATTTCTCCTATATTTATCATTGAGTAGTTTTATCATATAATATAATTTTGGTGTTTCTGAATATCCAGTAAGTAGGATATTTTAGGTTATTGTTATTTATTTGAATCTTGAAATAAATTATTTATTATTATATTCCAAGTCCTCCGTTAACTCCTATCACTTGACCGTGAATATACATATTTTCTTCACAGCACAGAAAGTTTACAACTGCTGCTACATCTTCAGGTGTACCGCATCTTTTTAAAGGAATCATAGGAAGAACTTTTTCTTTGGGAATATCAGAGGTCATGTCAGTTTCAATTATACCAGGAGAAACTACATTGGCAAGAATATTTTTTTTCCCAACTTCCTTTGCCAATGATTTAACTGCTCCAATTAGACCTGCTTTTGATGCTGCATAATTAACTTGCCCAGGATGTCCATACTCTCCGGAGATGGAGGAAATGGCTATTATATGGCCTTTTTTTGCTGCCAGCATATCAAATAGAACACAGTTTATTACATTATAAAAACCATCAAGGTTAGTCCTGATTACGGAATTCCATTCATCTTTCTTCATGAAAGCAAATAAATTATCTTTTGTTATACCTGAGTTGAAAATAACTACATCGGGTGTTTGTTCTTCAACTGCTTTGCCTAGAATTGTTTTGACAGAGTTATAATCTGACACATCAAACCCCAGTATTTTACATACTCTGTCAGATTCTTCAATTTTTGCCTTTACCTGTAGTGCTGCTGTTTTATTAGACTTATAGGTAAGAAGTATATTAAATCCAGATTCAGATAATCTTAAAGCAATTGCTCTGCCTATTCCGCGACTGCCTCCAACAACAAGTGCAAGTTTACTGCTCATAATATTATTATGCTCACTTATATTAATTTTTAACGTTGACTAAATCAATTATAGATATTATTACTTAAAGAGCAATATAATATTAAATATAAATAGTTTCTGAAGTTTTTATTATAATTCTTTAATACATTATAAAACATAATGAATATTGGATCCTTTTAAATATCATTTATTTTTGATTTTGTAGGTAAATTACTGAAACTTATTATTAGTTTGCTAATATTTTAGTCAATTATAGAATATATTCATAATATTATATGTATGATGATTGATTGACATGTATATTGATAAAAGCATGTTTTTGAGATCAGAAGCACAATTACTATTAATAAAAAATATAAAATATTCTTCATATGATACAGTTGGATGGAGCTGCCTGGTTAGTAGATAACATAGCAGGAACTTTAATAAAAAATGATATAATTAAATATACTAATTATAAAGATTTGCAATTAAAATTAGTTGATATAGCAATACTTAATGCAAAAATTAAAAACTTAGGCAGGTTCAATAATATAGGAAAAGAATATTGTCTTGTTTCTCTCCTAGCTCTCAATGATGCAAGTTTAAATTCTTTTTACACAGATGAAAAAAGGAATATAGGAGTTATCGGGACAGATATAATTGCTGCTGGGGAAGACAATAAAAAATATTTTACAGACTATATAGATTCCGGCAGAAGTCTAGGACGGGGAAATATGTTTGTATATACTTTACCCAGTACTCCGTTAGGAGAAGTGGCAATAGTTAATAAACTTATCGGACCTATCATATATTATAATTTTTTAAAAAAGCCATTGAAGAATCTAATGCTTCAGTCAGAAATATTATTACTGGATGATCAATATGAAGGAATGACGCTTCTGTTTAATGATGAAACAGGGAAAATATGTTTTGTAGTTTCAAAAAAAGATTCAACTGCTCCTTCATCAAAATATAATTTTCAGAAGTTGATAGCTGCCGTGGATAAAAATGATGATGTAAAATCACTGGTTAATTATTTAGATACTTACAAAGAGTTATAAAATTTTTAAATTAATAATAACAAATGTGTTGTCTCGTATAAATATTCAAATAATAAATAAGTTTGGAATTGATGTAAAAAAATATCAACAAGCAGCCAAAAATCCGCATGATGTGCGATAATTTGAACAGTCAATGGAAAAACCAGTTAATAATAAAAAATATATTAATGATATTAATTCTGTATGGTGCGTTATACCTGTCTATAATAATTCAGGAACAATAAAAAATATTGTTGAGAGGTGTGTGGTTTATCTTGATAATATACTGGTTGTTGATGACGGTTCTACAGATGCCAATCTTAAAGAATTTCTGAAAGATTATGATGTTATTGTTATTAGGCACGATATGAATTTGGGAAAGGGCAAAGCCCTGCTTTCTGCACTGAAATATCTCAATGAATTAAATGTTGAATATATGATTACAATTGACGGAGACGGTCAGCATTTTCCTGAGGATATACCTAAATTTCTACCTCTGCTGCAGGAAAATAATTATACAATAGTTGTAGGTTGTAGAAATTTAAATAAAAAAAATGTACCTAGGAAAAGCAGATTTGGAAGAAATTTTTCAAATTTTTGGCTGAAACTGGAAACTGGAATATCTGTGGATGATACTCAGTGCGGTTTTAGAGCATACCCTGTAAAATATATCTCTAAATTAAAACTTTGGGCCAGTTATTACAATTTTGAATCTGAAGTATTAGCAAAAGCCGCCTGGGCAGGACTCATCATTAAAAATGTATCCATCAAAGTTTGGTATCCAAGGAAAGAGTTACGTGTATCAAATTTTAGACCTGTGCTTGATAACTTTCGATTTTCGCTGATCCATACTTATTTAATAATGCTAAGGCTACTGCCTGTACCACACAAAAGACTTGTTCCTGATCCAAATAGAATAGATAACTTTAAAATTTTACTGCATCCGATTAAAATGCTTAAATATTTATTAAAAGAGTATGCTAGTCCAAAAGAATTAGGTTTTGCCGCAGGAGTAGGAACTTTTTTAGCAATACTGCCTTTAGTCGGCTTTCATACAGTTGCAATAATTTATGCATCAGTACGCTTGCACCTCAATAAAGTTATGTCTATTAATATACAGCATTTGTTCATGCCTCCCTTCACTCCAATTATCTGCATGGAGGTTGGATATTATATGCGACATGGACACTGGTTGACAGTAGTTTCTTTTAAAACTTTATGCGAACAACTTCCGTTTAGAATTTATGAATGGTTTCTAGGCTCATTAATTTTAGCTCCTATCTGTGCTGTTATAATGGGGACTATTGTATATGCTGTTGCAGCTTTGATAAAAAGGAAAAATAAAAAGAATGTCTGCTGATAATAATAACAGTATTAACTATAGCAAAAAGCGAGGCAATAAAATAGGCTTATGGTTTTTTAAAGTTTTATTGAAATATACTGGTTTGTCAGGTGCTTATTCCTTACTCTATTTCATCGCACTTTATTATTTGATTTTTGATAAAGATGCTGTAGTTAAATCTTCTTATTATGTAAAACTGCGCTTTCCTGATGCAGGCCTGTTTAAACGTTATTACCACACTTACAGATTATTTTTCACCCAGGGGCAGCAACTGATAGATCGCTATGCTTATAGTGTAAAGTCTGAGCTGTTTGATATCTTTATTGATGGGAACGATAAAATATTTGATTATATAGGTAAATCAGGTAAAGGAATTATTATACTTACATCGCATTTTGGAAACTGGCTGATTGGCTTGGAAGTTCTTAAAAAACTCGGAAATAAAAAGATAAACATATTGATTCGTTCTGAAGACAATAAAGCTATTCATGCCTCTTTTAGAGATGATATGAAAAAAAAAATAAATTTTATTTCCAGCGAAAATTTTTTAGGTGGAAGTGTGGAAGTGCTTAACGCTTTGGAAAAAGGTGATATTGTATCTTTAACTGGAGACAGGCACTATGGAGGTAAAACAATAGATGTTCAGTTCTTTAATAAAAAAGCATCTTTTCCGTTTTCTGCATTTGTGTTTGCTGCTGCAAAAAAATGTCCTGTCTTGTTTTTGAATACAGTAAAGACAGGTAAAAATTGTTATAGAATATATATAAATAAACATGTTTGGCCTGAGTTGAAAGGGGACAAAAATGATAAAAGGAATCAGTTAAAAGTATATGTTAAAGAGTTTGCAGAAGAACTTGAAAGAATTTCTGAAAAATATCCATATCAATGCTTTCTATTCAACAATGTATGGAAGGTGGAATGATTTATAAGTAATGGAAAACAACAGTGGTTTTTTGTGAAATTAACAGTATTTTCTATTTATTATAAGATATGATATATTTAATTAGTAATAAGGTATAAAATAATGGAAATAAATAAAGAATCAGGTTTAGCAGAAATTCGTGAAGACATAAAGACAATGCTAGTAGATGCTCTTTCTCTTGAAGATATTGAAGCATCTGAAATTGCTGATGACGAGATTCTTTTTGGGGAAGGATTAGAACTCGATTCACTTGATGCTGTTGAAATAGTAGTAATGCTGCAGCGTAATTATGGAATTGAACTCAAAGATGTAGAAGAAAGTAAAAAAATATTTACTTCAATTGATACATTATCACGTTATGTACATGGAAATAGGAAAAAATAATATTTATTAATTTATGGAAATTGTTGTTTCAGGATATGGAGTAATTTCAGCAGCAGGTAATAACTGCGAAGAAACTTATGCTAACTTTACAAAAGGAATCAGACAAGCAGGAAAACCTACTGTATTTAGTACAACCTTAAAATATCCGGTATTTGAAGTCAATAATCTCCAATATGCAGAAAAATATCCTGAGCAAAGAACTGTAGCCTTGTTATTATCAGCAGTAAAAGAGGCTTTAAAATCTGCCAGCCTTAATAAAGACCTTGATAATTATCGCGTCGGTGTATGTATTGGAACAACTGTTGCGTGTCAGTTAAACGATATTGAATTTTATAAACAGTTCAAAAGCAGCAGAAAAATTGAAATGCGTGCAGTTGATAAATATTTATACGGTAATCTAGCTGAGGTTATAAAAAGAGAGTTTAATTTAAAAGGACTGGCTCTCAGCGTGGTTAATGCATGTTCTTCAGGAACAGATGCCATTGGAACAGCAGTTCACTGGATCAATAATGATTTATGTGATATCGTTATTGCCGGAGGAGCTGATGAAATAAATTCTGTACCTTATGCAGGTTTTGGTTCTCTAAGCGTGACGAGTAGTGAACTGTGCAGGCCATTTGATAAAAAGCGTTCAGGTTTAAATCTAGGTGAAGGTGCTGGAGTTATTATCTTAGAAAAAAAAGAGCATGTTTTAAACCGAGGAATGAACTCTAATATTTATTTTTCGTCATATTCTGCAGCCGCAGATGCTTATCACCTAACTGCGCCGCATCCTGATGGACTGGGACTAAAAAAAGCGCTTTTGAGTGCAATGGAAAAAGCTTCAGTTTGCGCTTCAGATATTGCTTTTATAAATGCTCATGGAACTTCTACCCATGACAATGACCTTATAGAAGGTAATGTTTTTTTAGAGATATTCGGTGAAGATATTTTATTTTTATCAACCAAAGGTTTTACCGGACATACATTGGGAGCTGCGGGAGGAATAGAGGCAGTTTTTTCTATTATGGCATTAAAAGCCGGATGGATACCTAAAAGTATTGGTTTTGAGACATTGGATGAAGAAGTTGCTATTTCTCCTGTTATGCAAAAAACTGATATTAAAGGACGCTTTGCCGTTTCTACATCATTAGCTTTTGGTGGGAATAATGCAGTCGTAATATTTGAGCGTAAATTATAATATAGAATATAAAAAATATTTTCTTAACAAATCAAAGTTTTCAATGAAGACTAAATAATTATAAATTGATCAAGAATATGTATATTAACGGAATTGGAATATTAGGAAGATTTGGTCGCGGTGTAGATACTTTAAAAAAACAACTGGAAAATTTTTCTTTAAATTCTGAAATACTAAATGAAGAATATCATGTAGGCTGTGAATTGTTAAAAGATAAAATTCTTAGTAAGAAATTGAGGAGAGCTGACAGATATACAAAAATGGCGGTGCTGGCCGGGAATGACTGCTTGAATGATAATGAAATATTAAATTCAGGGAAAAAAATCGATCTTTCGAAAACCGGTGTTATCCTTGCTACAGCATTCGGCCCGCATAATACAACATTTTCGTTTCTAGATGATATCTTAGAATATGGGGAAGACAGTGTTTCAGCAATTAAATTTTCTCACTCTGTTCATAACGCAGCAGCATCTTATATAGCCTTACTGCTTAAAATAACGGGCCCGACTTTAACAGTGACACAAATCAAATTTCCTATTCAGCACGCATTAATACTCGCAGCAAATTGGTTGAATGACGATACTTGTGACAACGTTTTAGTTTGTTGTGTGGATGAAAAAGGGGAGCTTTACGATGAAGTTGCGAGGAAAAAATTGAATCTGAAAAAAAACGGCAACATTAGCCCATTCTCTTTTTCAAAAAATGCCAAAGCAATTCCATCTGAAGGCAGTGTTTGTTTTCTTCTTCAAAAAGATAGTATTAAATCTGAATCATATTGTGAAGTATCAAGAACCTCCTTTGACTCAATTAAAAATATCAATACGGATTTATGTATTTTTGGAGCTGACGGGATACCAGAGGATGAAACAGAGTATGCAAAGCTGCAAAACATGAAAATACCCATAGAAGCATATACCCCTTTATACGGAAGTATGATAATTGGAAGTGCTTTTGATTGTGTGGTCGGTGCTTTATCTCTGAAAAACAGAAAAGTATATTCAGCAAACCCCAGCAATAATTCTTTTAGTAGTATCTCTTCTATTGGATGTTATAAGCTGGATTGTGATGATAATTCTGCTACAATTTTATTAAACTCAGTCTAGTAATAATGTATTGGAGGAAGTGTGATGGGTAATAAAGTCAAAATAGCTTTAAGTGTGTTGTTTTTAGCAGGAATTATAACATTTATAGCAGGTTGCAGAACAGAACCGATAGGGAATGTTATAAATTATCCCATTGTTCAGTTGAACAGTCATATTACTTTGTCTCAAGTAAAAGAAGCAGTTTTGAGCGCCGGTAAAGACCTTGGATGGAAAATGAAGGAGGAGAATAAAAACCTTATCATGGCTACACTTGACTTACGCGGGCATCAGGCTGTTGTAAAAATAAATTATGGTCCGAAATATTATAGTATTATGTATGTCAGCAGTAAGAATTTAATGTACGATAACTATAATATAAATAAATTTTATAATTTGTGGATCAGAAATCTTCAAAATAAAATCAATGAAAAATTGGAAGGAGCAACAGAAACACCTCAAAAATAAGATACTATCTGAAAACTTATTTTATCTTGATTATTTACAATAAAATCATCAAGCTTGCAAAATATTTCTGTACGACACATATTAACAACACCATAATTTGTAAGTTAGTTTTTTAGTTTGGCGATTAAAATTTTAGCTTAACAAATTATGGTTGCTACAGGTAATACTTTATTTCTTATCCATTATTGAGGTTATTATAAGTTTAATCCTTTTTGGTGGTAATTTTGGGAGAAATTGAAAAGCCTTTTCATCCGTACTGCTTCTGCAAATATTACTTAGCTATTACAGACAAATTACTATTTGCTATCAGAGAGTGACACCTGTAATTTTTTTTATTATTTTTGAATCAAAACCATTGTTTTTCATTTGATTTGCAATTTTTAAATTATTATTCATTAAGCCTTTTTTATAAGCTGTTTTAAGTTTATTTTTCTCTTCGATTTCTTTAAGCTTTAAATCTGTTATATCTCTAATAATTGCAATTCTGCATTTTTTACCTAGATATGTATGAGATATTCCCCTCCGTTCTATCCATTTTATTGATTTATCTGGCAAAACAGCTCGATATATTACAATCCCTTTTTTAGTTGTAAAATCGTGAAATTTTTTCCTGTCATCAGGGTGAATAAATTTTTCCATTAATGAATTTCTGCATAATTTGTAGAATTCAGATAATGGATATTGATAAATTTTTTCGATAGTTTTATTTAAATATAGAAACTTCTGAGTTTCTTCATCAACAATAATTATTCCATCATTTGCATTATCAAGATTTTTTTCTAAAAGTATTTTAGTTTCTTCAGCTTTTACTTTATCAGTTACATCTTTTTCAAGCCCTAGTGAATATTCATCAGTCGTATGAATGATTTCTTCCATTACTCTTATTTCACCATCTGGACGTATAAATCTAAATCTTCTTTTAGTGGGATATGATTTAGTCCTTCTATATACTGCTTCCTGTTTTTTGTCATCAGGGTGTAAACAATTGTTAAACCAAAAATCCAAATCATTTTGAAATTTTTTAACTGGATAACCATAAGTTTTCGCACCTGTATCATTTATATATAAGCTTTTATCTCTATTTTTATTGAGAAGCCATACACCGATACTGCTTTCGTTCATCGCTTTATGGTAGAGATCCCTTACCATTTCATTATTTTTTCTTTTTGTAATATCTCTAATAATTGCAATTCTGCATTTTTTTCCCATATATTTGTGTGATATACTTCTTCTTTCAATCCATTTAATTGATTCATCAGGCAGCTTGATTCGATAAGTCATAATTTCATCTTTGGCATAAAAATTATAGAATTTTTTAATATCTTCAGGGTGTGCAAATCTTTCTGCAAACTGAGTTTTATTAAGTTTATATAATTTTTCTAAAGAAGATTCAAATATGCTGGCAAAAGCTTTATTTAAATATAAGAATTCTCCAGCTTCTTCATCAAAAATAACAATACCGTCATTTGCACAATTTAAGTTAATTTCTAAGAGTTCTCTGATTTCTTCCGACTTTTTTCTTTCTGTTATATCCTTAACTATCCAAAGTTCAAATTCTTCGTTATTTATTTTACATTTATAGGAAAAATCCTGTACCCATTTTACTTCATTATTATCAAGATGAATGCGGTGTTCATTTTCTTTTTTACCATCTATAAATTTTCTCTTTAAATTTGCATCTTCTTTCTTATATCTATATTTCTCCAATACGTTTACATTTAAATAACATTCATGGCTGCTTATATTATAAATTTTTTCAATTGCTTTGTTTACGTATATATAATGGCGGAAAGGCTTTATTTTTACCATTAAAATTGCATATTCTATTCTATCAAGAATAGATTCCATATAAAAATATTTTTCCTTTGTCATTTCATCTTCAGATATATCAAGAATAGAACCTGTTATTTCTGATACATTGTGGTTGTTGTCAAAAACTGGTGTGAGAGATACTAAGCCGATAGATCTTGGTCCATATACTCCTGGAATTGTAATTTTATGTTTGTAGATACCTGTTTTTGTTTCTAAAACTTGTTTTTCAAGTTTAGTAAGATCGTTCCAGGAATTTTGACCAAACCATATATTCTCGTTTCTTTTACCCAGTATCAAACTATCATTTGTAAACTTAAAATAAGTTGAAAAATACTTATTAGTATATGTGAATTTTAACTGATTATTTTTTTTATAAATAAAAAAATTAAGTGAATTTACTAAATCCAGAGTTGATTCATAAAGTTTTTTATTTTCCTGGCTGTCCCATAATGCTGTTTTTAGATTTCTTTCAATATTGTAATAGATTTTTTGTTTTTCAGTTTCAGTCTTTGTAGAAAAATCATATGTAGTTTTATCGAGAGATCCCAGTTTATCATAAAATAAAGGTAGATTGACCACCTTTTCTTCGATGTCTGAGATTGAGTCAACTGAAACATTAAGTATTTCTGCAAGTTTTATAATATTGAATTCAGATGGTTCATTAGAGCCGAGTTCCCATCGCATAACTGTTTTATATGATTTGCCTAATTCGCTAGCTATACTGGTTTGTGATAAATGTCTGCTTTTTCTTATTTTTTTAAATTTCTCTTTATTAAACAAGATAGACCTTCTTTTGTCATAAATATGATAAAAGTAATTATATTGTATTTAATTATATCACATAAGTGATAAAAAACGATTTGTTATATATTCTAAAAACAATTTAAATATATTACTCCCAATATATTTTGTTAGTAATATAAATGTGCGTGGGGATATCATTATGAATGATGTAAATATTGAAAGAAAAGCTTATATATTAATTTCTGATATATATTCATCAAAAAATTATGTACTAAAGGAAATTGTTGATAACGGTTTTAAGATAATAGCTTTTTTTACAATGGTTAACAAATATCTTCGTGTTAAAAATTCTCTAAATTTTGAATATGTTGACTATAGTATGATATCAAACGGAAGCATTATGGATAACATACGCTCAGTTAAAAAACATTTAAATGCGAATAATGGAGAACTTAAATTATGTATTACCGAATCAGCTCCGGAGTTAGCTGAACAGCATTTTTTCAGTAGTATTTCAGAAAAAGCCAATAAACCAAAAAGATTATCTTCCATATTTACAAAGCGCAGAAAGATTGAAAATAATAGTTGCACAAATTTAGTAAACACAAATAAAAATTTGGATAATTTTGATAATAAAACCTTAAATTCCAATTATCTATTTAATGATCCAGTGATACAAAAATCAGAATATGGAATTCAGTATTTTATTGATACAGTTACTTATCACAGTAAACATTATATATGTGGAATATGTAAAGTAGTTGATTATGATTTTAATGAGGGGAAAAAATTACCACAATATTGGGATTTTATCCATCCTGATGATACAAAAATTAAAAATTGTATCTCATATGTAAAAGAATTATTGGATATTTCTGATATTGAATATGGTTTCGCTCACTCGAAAGTAATAATGGATAAAGATGGCGCTTTTGACTTATTTGAGTTTAGACCTGGAATAGTTGGAGGTGAAGGTATTGTTTCAAAATTAAACAAAGAATTTATTGGTTATGATCAGCCCAATTTACTTTGCAAATTAATAAATTGTACAGAAGATATAAAATATAAAAAACAGGTTTATTACTATCGGGTATTTTTTCTGTACTCATCTAGTTTTAGCTATAAGAGAGTAGATGAAGTTAAACTTGAAACACTTGATAGCTATCATATGCATAGAATTTATAAAAATAATTCAATAAATAAATCAAATGATTTTGATACAGAAGGTGAAACAACTGAGGTAGTTTTAAAAAACATGGTCTTTGAGGATATTGAAAATGATTCCAATAAACTGTTAGAAATGAAAGAAAGTGGAATACTGTTTATGAATACGATAAAATATTGAAATTATTATATAAATATTTCTGACAGCAAAACTCGATGTTTATTTTTGCCTTGATAAATCCAGTTTAGCTATGCAGTAAGTTTGGATT
Organism: Victivallales bacterium; assembly: GCA_036011305.1. Taxonomy (GTDB): domain Bacteria; phylum Verrucomicrobiota; class Lentisphaeria; order Victivallales; family GWF2-38-69; genus DASCNA01. The sequence goes on along the minus strand of DASCNA010000132.1, from coordinate 70,902 downwards.
CTTTTTAAGCTTTTCTGCTAAGTTTTCCAGTGCATCATTCATAGATTTTTTCATTATTACAGGAAAATCTTTTATGTCTTTTCTTGGAGTATAAATCCATACAATTTCTTTCTTTTCATATTCTGTTGTATGAGACCAGACTATTTTACCTGTTTTTGTATTTTTTAAGTAAAATTTAATATTTAATTCACAGGTGGTTATACCTCTAGGGGCACCTAAAAGCTGTAATATATTACTCGGAAATGAAATACAGTATGTTAGGTTTTTTTGTTTATACAGAGTTGAATATATTGTTCATGAAAAAATATAATCGCTATTAAGAGCTTCATCACTATTATAAGCCAGAGAAACATGTTCAAACAGATTAGAATCTGCTAGACTTGTATCAGCTGCATTAGTAAGATCTATTACAGGATCAAAGTTATATTTCAGTATTGTTAAATATTGTCTTCCATCACCTGGTCTATTGTATGTTACTTCACCAAAAGGCATTAATGGAATGTAGCCAAGCCAGTACCTGTTGTGTCCAACTGTAGGTCTTTCATCTTGAAAAATCTGAACAGCGACCGTTTCTGTATGTGGTTTTCCCTGTTCCACGACCATATTAGAAGTTTCTGGATAATCAAATGTACCGACACAACCAGAAAGCATAGCAATGGCAAATCCTAATAGTATATATAAAATAGTTTGTTTCTTTATCATCAAAAATATCCTTATTTTTGTATAAATTAGATCAATCAATATGATTATATTTTTTCAAACATAAATCTATGTCATAAATATTAAATTAAAATATGAGTCAGACAGAAAATAGAGAATTTGACATATTTTGTAAAGAATTATTTATTTGATGTCAAAAATTAATTATTAATTATTGAATATATTGATTGATAGTATAATTGCATTTTCATAATAAGTTTTGGTGTCGTCACTGTTTGCTTTAGTGAGAATAGATGTTTTCATATTTATCCATTTATTATCTAAACTTTGTATCTTAAATTTAAATGAATCGGGGATTTTCTCTGGTCCAAGTAGTTTGCTAATATTACTTTGAATGTTTTTATTCAAGATTGATAATATTGATTTTGTTCTATCAATTAAACCGGCCTTAAGCTTCAATATTGTTTATCATGTCAACTTATATGTTGAGTTTAACATTATGTCTCGGGATAAATTTTATTTATGATAATTTCAATGTCATTTTATTTTATAGAAAGCGAAAAATGATAATGAATAGCAGGGAGATAAATAATGTTTAATATTAATAAATTGTTCGTCATTCGAACAGTGATTACAGTTTTAATTTTGATACTGGCAGTAATTGTTTACTGTTCTCTGACTTCAAAGAAAGCAGTGCCTGTAAGCAGCAAATCTTCACATGAGAGAGTCTGGACATTGGCAGGTATTCCTCTCAAGTCCAAAGATGTCAGGCTGAAAATATCATCATATGGAACAGTAAAGTCGATAAACAGTATAGATATCAGTTCTTTAGTTAACGGAACAGTAATTTATGCTCTGCCAGGTTTACGTGCTGGAAAAATAGTAAAAAAGAGTGAGATTCTTTTAAAAATAGATGACAGTGATTATAAAAATAAATACCTTCAATCCCTGGCAAAAATAGAACAGATAAAAGCCTTGATAGATGAAAAAACAATTAGTATCAAAAATTCTAAAGAAGTAGCTTCATCTAATTTTAAGCAGTATAAACTGGAAGAGATAAACTGTAAAAGATTTTCAAAACTAGCAGATCTTCATGTAGCTTCTCAGGAAACTTTAGAAAATGCAAAAGCATCCATGGAAAAGTCAAAAACAATTCTGCTTGACTCTATAGCAGAATATAAAACAGATGAAGCAAATTTGTTAAATCTTAAAGCACAGTTAAAATCTGCAAAAATAGCCAGGAATATCCTGAAGCTTGATATCCAAAGATGTATAATAAAAAGTCCTATTGACGGGAGAATTTCGAACGTACCTGTCGAGAGAGATGAGTATGTGGCTGAGGGAGCAGAACTATTCACTGTTGTTGATGACAATAATGTAGAAATTCCGGTTTCTATAAGTATGGATGATGCTTCTAATGTATTTAATTTTAAACAAAATAGAAAAAATTATAAACACTGGTTTAACTTTGCAACAAATGTTCCGGTAATGATTTATTGGAGTGATGATATAAATAAGAGTGAACAAAAAGGCCGAATTATCGGTATTGAACAGTATAATAAAGATACCAGAACGATTACTCTTCTTGTAGCTCCTCTATCAGGGCACAATAAGAATAAAGCATTTATTCCCCTTGTCAGCGGTATGTTCTGTAAAGTTCAGTTTGAAGGGAAAACGCTACATAACGCAATTCGTGTCCCATTCAATGCTATACAGTTAAATCATATGATCTATTCTGTGGGCAAAAACAACCGCCTGCTTCATCATAACGCTCAGGTATTAAGTTACGGAAGAGCCACCGCAGTAGTTTCTGTAAGAAACATGAAAAATGCCAATTACCTGATAGTGCAGAAGTTGCCCCAAGGTATTACAGACGGAGCCAGGGTTAAAATTATAAACCCCCTCACTCAGGCCTCAGAACTAAGTGTATAGGAATTTTACGGCTAATACTAATGTGTAGTTCCAAAAGGCTAATAGCCAATGTCAGCAAACATTAAGGGAGATTAAAAATGTTTATTAAATCATGTATGAAATTTCTAATAAAAAATTATCATATTGCCACAATAATACTAATTTCTGTATTCATTGCCGGTTATTTTTCTGCAAAACAACTTGATGTAATGGGCAACCCTAATATTGATTTAGGTTTGGTTTTAATTGATGTAAATTACCCAGGTGCGCAGCCCCAGGAGGTTGTTGACGGTGTAATTATGAAAGTTGAAAACGCAATATCTGATATTGACGGAATTAAATATTATACATCGCAGGCTACAGAGGGAAGTGCTGAAATTTATGCTCATATCAAAGACGGATTCAATACAGAGACTATAAAAAGCGAAATAAAGGATAAAGTTGATCAGATAAATGATTTCCCTAAGGATGCGGATAAACCTAATGTTGTTATTGACAGAACAGGTAATTCTATCGCGCAGTTTTATTTTTACGGCAACATACCTGACAGACAGTTGAAGAATCTTGCTGATGACCTTAAGGAAAAATTTAAAGAGATTCCCGGGATGCCTGATGTAACTGTACGCGGCCTGAATTTAAAACCTGAAATAACAGTAAGTCTTTCCAGAAAAAAACTGCAGGAGTATAATATTTCGATAAATGATATAAGCAGTGCAATAAAAAACAGCAGCTTAAATTTATCTGCAGGAAATATTGATTCACAAAGCGAGAGTTTTAAGGTTTCAGTTGCAGGTAAAAAATTTGACGCCCAGTCTTTTCTAAATATACCCGTTAAAAGAGAAAACGGTGTTGTAGTAAAACTCGGGCAGATTACCACTGTGAAAAACATTCTCCAGAATTCTCAGTACATATTACTGATAAACGGTTTACCTGGCATTCATGTAGATATAGGAAAGAACAGCAATATTCCAGGCAACAATATAGAATTAGCTAATACGGCCATCAAATTTTTTAACCAATATAGAAAAACTCTTCCGCCATCAGTAAAAACTCAGATATATAACAACTCTCAATTTATTTCAAATAATCTTAATATGCTGATTGAACACGGCCTGCTCGGACTCCTGTTTATTCTGATAATACTGTGGCTTTTTATGGGAAGCAGACTTAGTTTCTTAATAGCACTGGCTGTACCGTTCTCAATTGCAGGGGCACTGATAATGTTCAATATCCTTGGAATCAGTATCAATGTAACTTCCATGTTCGGGCTTCTTATGGTAACAGGTGTTGTTGTGGATTTCGGTATTGTAGTGGCTGAGTCTATCTATGTAAGACATACTCAGAATGAATCTCAGGAAGAAGCCGCTGTTAATGGGGCAGTTTATGTCTTTATGCCCCTGCTTGTTGCTCTGCTCTGTAACATACTGGCTTTTATGCCAATACTTTTCCTTGGAGGAATGATGGGTAAATTTATGGTTGATATCCCCAAGGCAGTTATATTGACACTATCTATATCATTTCTACAGTCATTTATTATACTTCCTGTTTATCTGAGAAAATTCAAAATACAGACAACTTCAGATAGTAAATCTTTTTTCAGTTTTACATCTAAAACACGTAGTGCGTTCAATAATTTTCTTCATTGTATTATAGATAAAAATTACAGTATAATAATTAAAAAAATCATATTTTACAGATATCCTATAGCCGCCTTGTGTATATTTCTTTTCATTCTGCTGGCCGGTCTGTTTAACGGCGGAATAATTAAATATGTATTAATGCCGAGGGGCGGAGCTACAAATACAATGGTAGATATAAAAATGCCCTTTGGAACACCAGCTCAAACGGAAAACGCGATTGCTAAGAAAGTTCTTGACGGATGGAATAAAACTGTTGATAAATTCAGTAGAACTCACGGTAAAAATTTCTATAAAACAATGTTTTTATGGACAGGCGAAGGAAAAATTAAAGCTTCCGTATATTTTGACAATGCTCAGAAAGCATCTTTTCTTAATCAGCTCAATCAGTACTGGGGAAAACAGGTAGGTGTTATTCCAGGAGCCGAAGAAAGCTCTTTTCAGGTGCACAGATCTGTAAGCATGGGAGACCAGATAGCTTTTAATTTATACGGCGCTAATTTAAAAGACTTATATGATGCTTCTCAAATTTTAAAACAGAAACTGAGTGAATATAAAGGAGTAAAAAATATTTATACTTCATACAGCTTTGGAAAGAGAAAGCTGGCAATTACACTTAAAGCGTTAGCTGAACAGCTGGGTTTAAGTACCGGCGTTATAGGCAGTCTGATAAGAAATTCCTTCTACCATAATGAAGCTGTAAAAATACAGAAATCTAAAAATGAAGTAAATGTTAACGTCAGCTATGACCTGAACAGTTCTAAAGACTATGTTTCAAACCTTTTTGATATGCCGATAAAATATTCTGAAGGCAAAACAGTTCCTTTAAAAAATATTTCAGATATAAGTATTCAGAGCAGTCCGAGGATGATTTATAGAAAAAACGGTAAAAGTACAATTTATGTAGGAGCGGGAGTTGATCAGTCTGTGTCCAATGCAGTTGAAATTATGTCTCACTTAAAAAATAGTTTTCTTCCGAAACTGGAAAGCCAATATAATGTAAGTTTTACACAGGAAGGTGAAGCCGCAGAAACGGCCAGTACTTTCAGTACACTTGAATATGCTATACCTTTGTCGCTGCTTGCAATGTTTTTTATCCTAGTATTAATTTTCAAGTCATATATGCAGCCTTTAATTGTGCTTACTACAATCCCCATGGGAGTGCTGGGTTCTTTTCTGGGACTCTATATTATGGGCTTATCATTTTCAATGCTGGCAATATTCGGCATTGTAGCAATGAGCGGAATAGTGATTAACAACTCAATTGTCTATGTAAATGAGGTAAACCGGTGTCTGAAGGAAAAACTCAGTCTTATGGACTCTATTGGTGAAGCCGGAAAGAGAAGATTCAGACCGATATTGCTGACAAAAATGTGTACATTTTCAGGATTGTTCCCTCTTATGTTTGTAAGTGGAACAACAACCCAGCTCATTGTTCCTGTCGCGGTGACAATTGCATTCGGTGTTCTTTTTACAATTTTTGTAACACTCCTTGTTCTTCCATGTCTTATCTTTATATTTAATGACATCAAAAGGCTTGTTGTATACATTTGGTTTTTAAAAAACACAACACGTGAAGAAATGGAACCGGCATATAACAGAGATAGTATAATTAAAAGAAAGTAATAATTATAATAAAAGCTAGGGAGAGAATAATGATTAGAAAGATTATTTTAGGTGTGAGTTTGGCTGTACTTGTTATGTATGGTTTAACAGGAATGGCGAAAGATATATCAATTACTAAAGATTATGCTAATTTTACAGAAATTTCTTTGAAATGCCCTGCAAATTTATATTTGAAACAGGGTGATACAAATTCTGTTAAAATTGAAATTGATCAGGAATTATTACCAAAAGTAAATATCGGTTCCAGTGATAATACGTTTTACATAGATAAAAAATATGATGTTGATTCATCGTTTTTTGAAGGAAAAACTTTCAATGTTTATGTAACTGTCAAAAATATTAAAAAGTTACTTGCACATGATTCTGCAAAAATTGTTGCAGAAACAGATATTCATTCAAATAATATTGATTTAAATGTAAGTACCAGCGGTAAGCTCATCACGAAAAACATTAAAGCAGAAAATATAAATATTGAGTGTAAAACTAGCGGCAGAATAAAAGCAGATAAAATGACAGCTGCCAATAAAGTTAAACTTCACAGTTCACTTTCAGGACATGTTAAAATTAACAGCATTAATGCAAAAGATTTAAATGTAAAAGCTACATACAGCTGTAATGTCAAGATTGGAGCCGGAAAAGTGAATAAACAAAATGCATATGCTTCATATTCAGGTAGATACAATGCTAAAAATCTTATAAGTGAAACAGGAAAAGCAGAAGCTCATTATTCAGGCAGGCTTACAATGAATGTAAGAGGTGAAATTTCAGTCGATTTAAGTTATTCAGGACAACTGCATTTATATGGTAAACCTGCAATGAAACATCTGTCAGTCAGCACATCAGGACAATTTCATACTGAAAAATAAATTATTATAAATAAAAAAACAGGCAGTTCATAAAGGTCTTATTAACTGCCTGTTGAATTTTTAATCCATATGTGGGTATTTGAATTCAGTAGGAGGAACAAATGTTTCTTTAATGCTACGCATATTTGTCCATCTTAAAAGGTTCATTTTGCTTCCGGCTTTATCATTTGTTCCGCTTCCTCTTAAACCGCCGAACGGTTGTTGTCCGACAACTGCGCCTGTAGGTTTATCATTTATGTAAAAATTACCGGCTGATTTTGCAAGAGCTGCAGTCATTTTATTGATAACTATTCTGCTTTTAGCAAAAATTGCACCGGTCAGTGCATATGCACTGGTTGAGTCTATTAATTTTAATGTTTCTTCAAATTTTTCATCTTCATAAACATAAACAGTTAAAACAGGACCGAATATTTCTTCTTCCATAGTTTTGAAATGAGGATCAGTTGTAAGTATTACAGTCGGTTCAATATAGAAACCTTTGCTGTCATCACATTTTCCACCATGAAGTATAATAGCGTCTTTTGAATTACTGGCGTATTCAATATAAGATTTTATATTTTTATATGATGATTTATCAATAACTGATGTTACAAAGTTCGAAAAATCAGTGACATCACCCATTTTTATTTCATCAAGCTGAGATTTGAGTATTTTCCATGTTTCTTCCCATGTGGATTTAGGTATATATGCACGGCTTAAAGCTGAACATTTTTGTCCTTGATATTCAAATGCACCGCGAAGGCATGCAGTAGCTAAACTTGGGATATCACAGTCATTGTGTGCTATAAGAAAATCTTTACCACCTGTTTCTCCGACAATACGAGGATAAGATTTATATGTTCTTATGTTTTCACCAATAGTTTTCCATATATGACCAAAAACTTCAGTTGAACCAGTAAAATGTATGCCAGCTAAATCTTTATGAGGTAACACCATTTCCCCAATAATACTTCCTCTGCCTGGTATGAAGTTGATGACTCCATCAGGAAGTCCAGCTTCTTTAAGCAGTTCCATAAAAAAATAACATGACAAAATAGAAGTACTTGCAGGTTTCCAGAGGACTGTATTACCAATCAGTGCAGGAGCTGTTGGCAGGTTGCCTCCAATTGCAGTAAAATTGAATGGTGTAATTGCAAGGACAAACCCTTCAAGCGGTATATACTCAAGTCTATTCCACATTCCGTCTGAACTATTAGGCTGCTCATTATATATTTGGTGCATAAAATGGACGTTAAAATTTAAAAAATCAGTAAGTTCACACGCTGAATCAATTTCGGCCTGATAAACAGTTTTTCCTTGACCGAGCATTGTAGCGGCATTCATTTTATAGCGCCACTTACCGGTTAGTAGATTTGCTGCTTTCAAGAAAACGCCTGCTCTGTCTTCCCAGGATAATATACTCCATTCAATTTTAGCTTCAGCAGCAGCTTTGATTGCAAGTGAAATATTTTCTTCATTTACTTTATGGTAACGTCCAAAGCATCTGGAATTATCACTTGGAGATTTTAATTCTTCAGTATCATTTGTATATATTTCCTTTCCGCCGATGATTAATGGAATTTCAAACTTTGTTGAAACAATTTCATTAATTGCTTCTTTAATTAATTTGCGCTCAGGAGAGTTTGGTGAATAATTTTTTACAGACTCGTTTTTAGGAGTCGGTGGAGTAAATATACCATTAGACATTTTTAACCTCAATTTTCAATAAATAGTTAAAATATTAATCATGACATAAAAATAGTAATATATCACATCTGTACCTCTAATTCTTCTTCAAATACAGGAAGCTAGTAATGATTCTATTTCTTAGCAAAGTCCGATATTATTAAGCTTATTCAGACAGTCATTTTTATCAGTGTGTGGTTTATCTGAAAAATGATAATGCTAGAAGAGGTGGGGGAGGATTGTCAGATTTTAACTGTTACAAATTGAGTCAAGCTGATCCTTAACCACCATGGCAAAGATGAATTAATTTAACATCAGCATTATCAGGAACAGTGTAGGTTTCGTACTCTTCGTCGACGACCACTTCACCGTTGACGTTGACTGTTATCATTACGTAGGTGTATTCCATTGCATTAAGAATGTCTTTTACAGTCATTCCATCAAACCAATCGATTTTATCTCTATCATTGATTAGTACCATTTTCTATGAAACCTCGTAACTATTATTTAAAAGTAATTCTATGCAGACGTTTGCCTGCATATTTGCCACAATGGCAACCCTAGAAGAGAGTAGTCCAATTTTCATTTCTGTTGTACCATCTCCACAAAAGTAGATATGCCCTGCCTTAATAACTTTCATATCCTTAGTGTGCCCCATTCCTGAGAGACCGTTGCCTGAGACAACGGGTTTATTGGGATAGTTTTTTGCCCAGGTTTCAATTAGCCATTTTTTTCTATCAGCGAGATCAAATGCCTCTATTAGAATTTCTGCATCTTTGAATATCTTGATAATATCTGATGGTTTAAGTTTTTTATTATGAACTTCCAGCTTGATATCAGGATTGATGTTTATGAGATGATCTCGTAAGGCTTCGGATTTTAACCTTCCGAGATCGCTATGGAAATAGTATTGACGATTAAGATTGCTTAATTCAACCTTATCAAAATCGGCAATAATTAATTTTCCAATTCCTGCACGAACTAAAGCAACCGCCACATTGGAGCCTAAACCTCCTAATCCGGCGATTGCTACAGTTTTATTCAGTAATTTTTCTGTTATACCTAAGCAATTTCTTTCGAAAATACTATTCTTGGTCATTTTTAATAATTTCCACAAGCTCAGGAAGATCAATTCCCAAACGTTTCAGTGTTTCTATTTTTGGTACACCGTTATTTGTCCATCCGCGACGGGCATATGCTGCATCAGTTACTTTGCTGTATTGATCCATTTTGTATTCACGAAGAGCTTTCATTTTTTCTTCAGTTTTCTTCCCTTCCGGATCAAAGCCAACAATATCTCTAAGCTGTTTGTCATAACGGTCAGTTCTGGATTCATACTCTTCCGCAGTTACAGGACCAACAGCTCTGTACGGAGGGATATCATCTTTTCTTGTTCCATATCCCAGGTAACGAGCGATTACTCTTTGAAGTTGATAAACTCTTTCTGACTGCTCAAGCATGTCCGCTTCATTCAGAGGTTTACCGGTCATTCCTTCAAAAAATTTAAAGTAATTCTTTACATGATCCGGAACCTTAGCAGCTTCCTGTGGAGGATAATTTTTATTTGTCAGTGGAACAACATCGTTCCAAACAATCTTACAAAGACCGAGAAGGCCAAACCAGGTTCTAAACAGCGGAAAGTAGTAAAGAGCTTCTGCTTTGTCTTCAAAGGTTGGCATCATATTATTGATTGCATCATTGAAAATCAACCATGCCTCATCATGCTGCGGTCCTTTCTGAGCAAGGGAATAGCCTGCCTGTTGAGCAAGGGACTCTTTAGAAATATATTCAGAAAATTCAAGGCCTTTTACTTCCATGCCGATATCCTGAATAAAATCAGCCATTTCTGGTTTTTTCTTTTTCCATTTTTCTTTTAGATATCTTATACCCTGGCCGACTTCAACACCAAAGCCTTCGCCTCTTGCCATTTCGTGGAGAATTTCAAGAGTTTCATTTGTGGCACCAAAGTTAAGCACTTTTCCTCCGGTATCTTTTTTAGTAATTATGCCATTTTCATAACATTCCATTACAAATGCCATACAGGTTGCCACGGAAATTGTATCAACACCATATGTGTCGCAGTAAAAGTTGAATTCCATCATAAAATCACCATCGAAACAACCCATGTTGGCGGAACCGCCTGCAGTTTCATACTCAGGGCCGTCAACACAAACTTTATCACCTTTGTAGGGGCCGGTCTTTAATTCAAAGTTGTCACAGGTCTTGGCACATGCCATGGAACAGCCTTTCCAGCAGGCATCTGCCTGCCCTTGGGTCAGGTATTTTTCCTTAAGCATTTTGGAATCAATATTTTTTGTATCCGGATGCCTGCCAAACTTATAGTTATGAACAGGAAGGATATCGTATTGATCCATGACCTCAACGATATTTGCCGTACCGACTTCCCTAATTCTAAACTGGTTTTTATCGATAGTGGCCATCTCAGCATTTACGTTCATTCCATGATCTCTGATCATTTGAGAATCTACAGGATTATTCATGTCATCAATAATTTCTATTGCTCCGGTTGGACAAATATAAGCGCATGATGTACAGCCAACACAGTTTGGATCAACTTCCTGAAAAGGCATGGTCATATGACGTTTAACGCCGCGGCCGGCAAAGTCGATGATATTTTCAAGCATAAATGTTTTACATGCCTTCACACAATGACCGCAGAGTATGCATGCTTTTTCGCTTTCTTCAGTAAGTTCACTCTTAAAGCGAGAGCCATCGGTTACGCCGCATATGGCAGCAATTTCTTTGATCACAGGGACATTTGGCCATCTGCCAAGATACATTTCGGCAAGCATTTTTCTATGTTTTTTAACTTTATCTGATTCAGTTTCAATACTTACTTCTGATCTTAATGGATAGTTACATGCAGTAACAAGTTTCTTTCTGCCTCTCTCTTCAACCTCACAAACACAAAGTCTGCACTGACCACTTGGAGTAAGATCTTTGTGGTGGCAAAGAGTTGGAACAATGATCCCCGCGTCCTGAATTGCAGTAAGAAGGAAAGAATCCTTATTTGCTGTAATCTGCTTGCCATTAATATTTACTTTAATTTTATTTGAACTCATTATATCACCTCCACTGCATCAAATTTGCAGACTTCAGCACAAATTCCACATTTGGTACAAAGATTCTTGTTTATAGTATGAAGATTTTTCTTCTCCCCTGAAATTGCGTTAACAGGACATGGTTTCACACAGGCGGTACAGCCTGTACATTTGTCACTGATACTATAAGTAATTAGAGGCTTACAAACACCCGCTCTACACTTACCTTCGTTGATATGTTCTTCATATTCATCTCGAAAGTAAAGAATTGTGCTAAGTACCGGATTAGCTGCTGATCCTCCCAGCTGACATAAAGATGCCTCGGTAATCGTATCAGCAAGTTCTTCCAGAAATTCAATATCACCCTCTTTGCCTTTTCCTTCGCAAATTCTCTTCAGAGTGTTGGAAAGAGCATAGAGTCCTTCACGGCATGGAGTGCATTTTCCACATGATTCATTGACTAGAAAATCAGTAAAGTAACGTGCAACATCAACCATACAGGTTTTATCATCCATTACAATCAAACCACCTGATCCCATCATTGATCCGGCTTGGCTTAGTGAATCAAAATCAATTTTCATATCCAGATGTTTTTCCGGGATACATCCGCCTGACGGACCACCGGTCTGAATTGCCTTAAACTTACGACCATTAGTAATCCCGCCGCCAACATCCTCTATAACTTCACGCAGTGTAATTCCCATGGGAACTTCCACAAGTCCAGTATTATTTATATCTCCAACCAGAGAGAACACTTTGGTCCCTGAAGAACCACCCCATGGATTATTGGTTACATCTCCTGTACCTATGGAAGCAAAATGCTCAGGGCCCTTATCGATAATAATCGGGATATTTGCCCAAGTTTCCACATTATTTAGAACTGTTGGTTTATCTCTGAACCCATATTCTACACTTCGAACATATTTTGCTCTTGGCTCACCAGTTTTACCAGCCATGGATTTCATAAGTGCGGATGATTCACCACAAACAAAGGCACCAGCGCCTCTATGAATCTTAAGAGTAAAACTAAAATCAGTATCAAATACTCTGTCACTAAGTATTCCCATTTTAGTGGCATTTTTAATTGCCTTTTCAAGTGTGATGCAGGCTAATGGGTATTCTTTTCTGATATAAACGAAGCCTTCTTTTGCTCCAATAGCATACGCTCCAATTAGCATACCCTCAATAATAGAATAAGGGTTTGTTTCAATGATACTTCTATCCATGAAAGCGCCAGGATCACCTTCATCGGCATTGCAAACAACAAAAACTTCTTCTTTTCTGGAGTCTGCAGCTTTTTTTGCAGACTGCCATTTGATACCAGCTGGAAAACCTCCTCCGCCACGGCCTCTGATACCGGAAGCGATTACATCCTGGATAACTCTTTCAGGATCCCCCGCTTCAAGAATCTTCTTCAGTGCTGAGAAGCCTCCATTATCAATATATTCATCTAGTGAGCTAGGGGTGATTTTTCCTGCAAGACGTGTAACCTGAAGGCATTCTTTAGCTTTTCTCAAAGGGTTTATTTCCAATCGTCCCTTTTTGCCAAGATTAAGAATATTGTTTAAGCATTCTTCGTCAGCTGATACGTTTGAGTAAAAAATTGAATCACCGTTAAATGTTTCTATCTCTATTAACGGTTCCGCATAACAGTGACCTATGCAGCCTACTCCATCTATTTGAATATTCTTAATTTTACTCTTAAAATAATCCAGAACTCTTCCTGCTCCTGCAGCCAAACCACAGGTAGAAGTCCCTATTTTTATTCTTTTAATTTCCCTGTTATCCATTTTTATATATTCTCCAAGCACTTTTAATGTTGGTTTTTTAAAATTCCTATATTTTCCACAGAAGCTCTAAATCTGGACTGTCTCCTTGGCTCTATTTCTATATTTTTCAATAAGCTTTTTGATGTCCTTGGCTTTTACATTACCGACAACGTCTTCTCCGAATTTAACAACCGGAGCAATACTGCAGGCACCAACACAAGCTACTGCTTCAAGACTGAACTTCTTATCCTTTGTTGTATATCCGCACTTTATGTCAAGTTCAGATTCAAGAGCATCTGCAATTTTGGACGCTCCCTTGACATGGCATGCAGTTCCCATACAAACTTGTATAATTGTTTCACCCTTTTCTTCAAGGCTGAAAGTAGAATAGAAAGTGGCAATGTGATAGAGTTCTGATTTAGGTGTACCAGTTTTAATGCAGATTTCATCAATTGCTGTCTTTGGAATATGACGATAACGATCCTGAATATCCTGCATCATCTCAATTACAAATTCAGGATCTGAATCCCACTTAGTAATAATATTGTGAATTTCAGCTTTACAGTTGCATGTGGAGATATTTTTGGGCGTAACCATTTTGGAAGCTTTACTTTCTTCGATTCTCCATGCCGGACTAATATCTTTATTTTTGGCAACTATTGCTTTAATTTTTTTATCTCTAAAAACTGTTCCGATGCCACCGCGACCCGCTTGCTTTAATCGGGTTACCTGTCTTCTCCAATCCCAAAATGAAAAGTTTAAAAGTCCCATTTTTGTATATTCAGCAGCTTTTCCAGCTGCAACAACTGCAATATTTCTCTTGTCTATTTCATTTTCTGCGTACATTTCAGTAAGTTCTTCGCAGACAACATGCGAATTAATACTTTCAAGAGGAGCTTTTTCAATGGTTACTTTTTTATTAACGGCATCAATTACAACAATAACATCTTCTTTCGCTTTCCCTACAATCACCATTGCATCAAAGCCGGCAAATTTAAAATACGGACCAAAATATCCACCAACATTTGAATCAATTACATTATGAGTTAGAGGGGAAATAGAAGTTAGAAGAGTCTTTCCTGATCCTGGAAATGAAGTTGTACCACCCAAAGGACCTGAAGCAAAACAGATTGGATTTTCTTCACTGTCCCATTTAGTGTTCTGATTAATTTCCTGAAACATTAACCAAAGATCAAATCCTTTACCACCTGTCCACAATTCTTTCATTTGATCAGAAACTGGTAATGTTTTCACTTCGTTTTTAGATAAATCTATACGAAGAAATCTGGATGCGTACCCTTTATTAATCTTAGCAATTTCGAAATCGAATTCGCATAAGGTTTTATGAGCATTACGCATCTTGTCGATACACTGACCCAACATTAGAACCTCCATTATTTGTTATGTATTATTATCTCTATCAAAATTTATTATTTTACTTAATATTTCAATTTAGGAATATGTTCGTAAATAATATTTCTAAACTATAAAATATAATCACTTTTCAAAGAGTATGTCCGAAAAATCTCATGTGCATAAAATTTAAAGATAAATCCAATAATTACTGACATTCTAATTCTTCAAATATAAACTCCATTTTTCATAAAAATACAATGAAGTATACAATATATGACTGAGACAGTTTATCCATCGGATTTAATGGAAAACAAGGGAAATTAATAAAGTTTTTAATGTCAGATCTAATATCAGAGGACGTCCCTGAAAAGTAGATTTTTATAACAAGGATCACCAAAGATTTTGAGAAACTGGAATATTCAACAAAAGCGTTTATCAAAATATCAATAATTGATATTTTGATTCATAGGCTTTAATAATGACAACTATTTTCGTTTAGGTCTTTAAAATATTAATAATGACATAAATATAATATATATAAATTAAATACATAACACATTAGAGCAATTTATTTTGTATTATTATTAAATTAATATTGTTAATTTATCTGTACAATATATGAAAATGTTTGAATATATGATTTAATTAAGCTATGCTGATATAGTAACTATGTTTAATTAAAATTATCTCCTAAATTAAGGAATTTTTATATTCTGTGTCATGAGGTTAATAGTGCCTAAAAAAATATTTTTTTCCTGTCTTTTTCTGTTATTTTTTATGATGGCTCAATTATTAAGTGCCCGCCAATATTTTAACCCTATAAATTATGAAGCATATCAGGGTTATAAAGGTGCTGGGAATTTTGTAGAAAATTCCACTTATGCAGGAGATGTTACAGGTTATCTTTTAGGGATAACTATAGGCATAGTGGTTTCTGAACCATTGAGGCTTTTTAATTATGATTATGAAGGTGATGATATTGCTGCATATATTATCAGTGGTTGTGTAAAAGGATTTGGAGCGACTTTCGGCGGTCCTTCATATTTTTTCCATTGGATGTTTTATGGGACACCTAAGCCTGAGATAGTAAAACCTAAAAAAATTGTAGTGAATCCTAAATTATTGACGGCTAAAGAAAAAAAAGAAGAAAAAAAAGAAGATACTGTTGCTGAGAAAACTGCTTCTAGAATAAAATTGAGCAAAGTTAACAGACCTATTTCTAAAACAGAGACTGCAGTTCCTAAATCTAAGCAAACAGAAAGTACAAAGCAAGAAGCAAACAAAACCAAAGAATCTAAGTTAACTGAGAGAGAAAAACGGGCTGTTACTGAACATAAAAAAGTAGAAGAAAAAGTGTCAAATATGGAAATGACGAAACAGGAGAAAATAGATCTGGGGCTTCTACCTGAACCTGAGTCAAAAGAAGATATACAAGTAAGTAAAAGAATAGGTACACTTGATAAAACCGACACAGAAGCCGCTGAAGAGGGAAAACTCCAAGATACTCAACCGGCAAGTTGGAATACTCCGGAATTACCTGACTGGGTTAAAAAACAAATGGGACAATAATATAAATATTGAATATTAGATTTATTTTTTCAATAATTTATTATCTCTTACATATATCGAAACTATTTCCATAGAATTATAATAAATACTTAAAAGTAATTTATCATGAAAATTATTATTGTAGGAGGTGGTTGGGCAGGCTGTGCCGCAGCATTATCTGCTAAAAAATTTTGTGATGATGTCATCCTTGTTGAACGAACAGATATGCTATTAGGGACTGGTTTGGTTGGTGGTATCATGAACAATAATGGGCGTTTTACTGCTGCTGAAGAGATGATATCCATGGGTGGAGGCGAATTATTTAATTTAATAGAGGAAAACCTGCTTCATCGTAAACTCGACTTTCCAGGGCACAAAAATGCCTCAATATACAATACTGCCATTATTGAAGCTGTGGTTAGAAAATTCCTTACAGATAATAAAATTACTATTTATGATTCCTCCAGATTCTTTGATGCAGAAATAAGAAACAATAAAATTCATACTATAAAAATTAAACATAATAATGATAATTTAACTCTTAGTGCAGATGTATTCATTGATGCAACAGGAACTGCCGGGCCTGGATCAAACTGCACAAAATTTGGGCATGGGTGTGTAATGTGTATTTTAAGATGTCCATCTTTTGGCGGTAGAGTTAGTTTGGCAGCAAAGGCAGGTGTGCAGGAAATTGCTGCTGTTAGAGGAGATTCGTTTGGAGGAATGAGCGGAGCCTGTAAGTTAATGAAAGAATCTTTATCTAGCAAGATTGCAAACAAACTTAACAATACAGGTATAGCAATAATACCTATACCTGAAGAAATTAGAAGAAAATTGGACATATCTGATCTTTTGTCTTCTAAGGTTTGTCAGCAGTATGCATTACCCGAATTTAAAGATAGTATAATATTAATTGATTCAGGTAAAGGAAAAATGATGCTCCCTTATTTCCCTCTGAATGAACTTAGAAAAATAGATGGATTTGAAAATGCCAGATATGAGGACCATTACGCAGGTTCAAAAGGAAATTCAATAAGATACATGGCTATGTCGCCAAGAGATAATACTTTAAAAGTAGACGGTATTGATAATCTGTTTTGTGCCGGCGAAAAGTGTGGTCAATGTGTAGGCCATACAGAAGCTATATGCACAGGAACTTTAGCTGGTTACAATGCCACAATGTATATGAATAAAGGAAAAATTATTAAATTGTCAACTGAGCTTGCTGTTGGTGAATTTATTAGATTTTCAGGTGCACAGTTAAAAAACAGAAAAGTAGAAGGTATAAAATGTACTTTCTCAGGTGCACAGTTTTTTCAGCGCATGAAAGATAAAGGATTATATATTACTGATATAGAAAAGATTAAAAATAAAGTAGCGAATCTAGGATTGAGTAATCTTTTCAGTAAATAGGCATAATTAAGAATTGCACATTTTATAGAAACTATAATCTTGTATCAGGATTCTCTAAAAAATCTGTATATACAATTTTTAAACCGTCCTTAAGGCTTGTTTTTGCTTCCCAGCCTAATTTTTTAAGTTTTGACACGTCTAATAATTTGCGTGGAGTTCCGTCAGGTTTTGATGAGTCTAGAATAATTTTTCCTTTATAGCCAACAGTTTTTTTTATCAGGTTGGCTAATTCCCAAATGGTACACTCTTTACCAGAGCCTATATTTAAGGTTTCACCTATATCATTAGAATTAATATTTTCCATAATGAAGATACATGCTCCAGCAAGGTCATCAGAGAATAGAAACTCTCTTTTAGGAGTTCCTGTTCCCCATATTTCTATTTCTTTTAAATTCTTGATTTTTGCTTCGTGGAATCTTCGAATAAGCATAGGAATTACGTGAGCATTTTTTTTATGATAATTATCATAAAGACCATATAAGTTTGTTGGCATAACACTGATAAAATTCGTATTGTGCTGTCTGTTCATTGCATTGCATAATTTAATACCTGTGATTTTTGCAATAGCATAGGCTTCGTTGGTTTTTTCCAAAGCCGAAGTGAGAAGATATTCTTCTTTAAGTGGCTGAGGGGCTAATTTAGGATAGATACAGCTTGAACCAAGAAATAGTAATTTTCTAGTTTTGTATTTGTATGCAGCTTCTATAATATTGTTTTGTATTTTTAAATTATCCAGCAAAAAATCAACTGGGTATGTATTATTTGCGTATATGCCACCGACTTTTGCAGCAGCTAAAATTACCCAGTCAGGTTTTTCAGATTTGAAATATTGAAAAACTTTATCTGTATCGGTTAAGTCCAGTTCCGAAATAGTTTTATGTATGATATTGCTATACCCTTCAGCTTTTAATTGTCTATATATAGCACTTCCAACCAAACCACTGTGGCCTGCTAAATATATTTTTAAAGTTTTATCAATACTCATATTTATATATGCCCTGTTTTAATGGTTACAAGTTTTCTACCAGTTCTTTATGTAAAGCTAATTGGGCTTCTTCAAATTTTTCTCTTTTTACTATAAACTGCATATTTACCTGGCGTAAACATTGATCCAGTGCCAGTATATTTATGTTAGAGTTAGCAAGTGCATTTGCTGCTCTTGAAAGAAAGCCTGGAATTGCCATATTGCTTCCGATCACGCAAACAATTCCTACTTTATAAACAGTAACATGTGCTTTTGGAAATAGCTGTTTTATTTCATTTATAAGTTTATCAACATTTTTAGCTTTTTCACTGATATAATGTGTTATAGTATTAGCATTTGTATTTTTAGTTATATAGCTAATTTTATTGTCGTTAAAAATTTTTAATAATTTATGGTCATACCCTACTTCGCCAACCATTTGTGAATCGAAAACTTCCATTGCCAAAATATCATCACGGCCGCATATCATATCTACTTTTGGAACTGGAGAAATGTAGCCTCTACTTATTAACGTTCCAGGGTGATTTGGTTCAAATGCATTTTTAATACGAATTGGAATATCTTCCAGTTCCATTTCTTTCGATGCATGTGAGTGGATAGCTTCCATATCCATATCTGCAAGTTGGTCAGCTATATCAAAGTTAGTATTGCCTATTACTTTAACTTTATCAGGACCAAATAAGACAGGGTCTCCTGTGCATAAATGATATTCTTTATGAATAATACCTTCCCGTGCTTTTGTAACAACGGCTAGTTTACTAAAAGTAATTTCAGAATATCCTCTGTCAAAATGACGCATCATTCCTTCTGCGCATTTGGCGTAACCTGTAACTATCGGGAGTTCATTTTCAAGATCAATATTTTCAAATGCCCTTTTTATTACTTCATTTATTGAAAAAATTTCTGTTTCCTTCCACCCTGTCAGGTCAACAAAACGTGCATTTATTCCATTGGAATGAAGTATCAGAGCTGAATTAAAAGCACTATGTGCTTCTCCAAGAGCACTTAAAAATTCTCTGCTTGCTGGAAGGAAATCTTTTGGTGTAAGGTGTCCATATGATCTTAACCTAAGTAAATCATTCAGACAATTTTTTATACCTTCTATCCTGTCATCTACAAAATTATTGGCTATTGAACTGTCTAATCCAATATTTTCAAATGATTTATTAATTGAAATCATTTTTAGCCTAACTTCCTCCAAAAGATCATGCCATTTATTATCAAATGATGCAAATGAAGAGTATACTCCCGGAGCTCCTGTTTTCTTATGTTCAAGAAGCATATTTGTAATACCGCCGTAAGCAGAGACAACAAAAACTCTATTATATAAATCTTCAGGTGTACGATCCCCTACAATAATATTATTCATGAGCTCGTTAAAACGAGACATTGATGTTCCGCCAATTTTTTCAATTGTATGTTTACCAGGCATTTTTAAATGTCCTCAATTCTTATTAATTTAATTTTCTCTTTTATCTCATCTAAATTCTGCATTTTATCTATTGCACTTAACATATTTTTTTCATGTGTTTTATGGGTAATAATCACAACAGGTACAAATTCAGAAGAAACTTCTTTCTCTCTCTGTAAAATAGAAGAAATACTAATGTTTTCATCACCTAAAATTTTGGAAATTTTTGCTATAACCCCAGGTTTTTCAATAACTTGTATACGGATGTAATATCTCGATTTTATGCAATCCATTGAAATTAAAGAATTAAACTGTTTCGCTTCTTTAAATGCAGGAATTCTCTGTGTTGAATTTTTCTTAATATTAAGGGCCACATCCACAATATCAGCTACCACAGCACTTGAAGTTGCTTCCATTCCGGCACCTTGACCGTAAAAAAGAGTGCTACCTACAGGATTTCCTTCAATAAAAACGCCATTATTTACATCACTAATATTAGCCATAATAGTGTTGCATGGTATCATTGTAGGATGAACCCTAACTTCTACATTATCATGTTTCTTTTTTATAATGCCCATCAGTTTTATCCTATATCCAAGGTCTTTAGCAAAGTTGATATCCATCAAAGCTATATTTCTGATTCCCTCTATATGTATATCCTTCATGTCAATTAGTTCACCGTAGGCAAGTGAAGCCAATATGGAAGTTTTATGGGCAGTATCAAAGCCATCTATGTCAAGAGTTGGATCAGCTTCAGCATAACCAAGATCAGAAGCTTTATTTAAAGCATCTATAAAATTCTGACTGTCATTTTCCATTTTTGTTAAAATATAATTACAGGTTCCATTAAGAATGCCTAAAATTTTATTTATTTTGTTTCCGGCCAGGCCTTCTCGTAAACTTTTAATTATAGGAATACCGCCGGCAACAGAGGCTTCATAATAAACATCAGCATTTGATTTCTCGGCAGCTTTAAAAATATCTTTACCTTTTTCAGCAAGAAGCGCTTTATTAGCAGTAACTACAGGTTTTCCTTTCTTTAATGCGCTTAGGATTATTTTTTTAGCAACTTCTATACCGCCTACAAGTTCTACTACAATATCAGACTCGTCAATTAGTTTGTCTGTATCAGTAGTTAAAACTCCGTCAGGCAGATTAATATTACGTGAAGTAGTTATATCAATATCTGAAATTTTGTGTAATTTAATTTTTATTCCGGTTCTTTTTTCCATGACAGATCGGTTTTCAAGCAAGCATGATGCCACACCTGTTCCTACAGTACCGAATCCAATAATTCCAACTTTAACTTCTTTCACGCTGATTTCCTTCAAGTAATTATTTTTATTCATATAATTAATGTGTATCAAAAAATACTATAACAGTTATCCTTAAAATATATAAATTAAATTTAATAAATCATTAAAAAATAACTTAATAAACTGGTAAAAGGGTGAATTTTACACTAAATTCGGATATAAATATACTTATTCTTTATTGATTTTATTTTCTAGAGTCGCATATATAATTAACGGGAAAACTATGTTATATCAAAAATTAGCTAAGATTTTTGCTACAGATATCGGTATTGACCTTGGTACAGCTAATTGTCTTGTCTTTGTCAGAGATCATGGAATACTCCTTTCAGAACCATCCGTTGTAGCAGTTACTGAAGGTGAACGACGTGAAGTCATAGCAGTAGGGGAAGAAGCTAAAAGAATGCTGGGTAGGACACCAGGTCATATTAGAGCTATAAGGCCTATGAAAGACGGTGTTATTGCTGATTTTGATATTACGGAAGAAATGCTCAGGTATTTTATACATAAGGCTATTAAAAAAGTAAACCAGAGAAGAAGATTGTTGCATCCCAGAGTTCTGATAGCTGTTCCTTCTGGTATTACAGGAGTAGAAACAAGAGCAGTCAAAGACAGCGCACAAAGAGCAGGAGCAGGAGAAATTTATCTTATTGAAGAACCTATGGCAGCTGCTATAGGTGTTGGACTCCCTGTTATGGAACCTTCTGGAAGTATGATCGTTGATATTGGCGGTGGAACAACAGAAGTTGCAGTAGTATCTCTTTCTGGTATTGTAGAATCAAGAAGTATTAGAGTTGCCGGAGATGAAATGGATGGAGGAATTGTTCAGCATATGAAAAGAGCTCATAATCTTTTAATAGGCGATAGAACTGCTGAACAGATAAAAATAAGAATAGGTTCTGCAAGTCAGCAGAATGATGATGAAACAATGGAAGTAAAAGGACGTGATTTAATTTCAGGTTTACCAAAAACTATATCTATAACCGGTGGTGAAATAAGAAATTCACTTCAGGAACCTATAACTAGTATTATTGAAGCTATCCGTTCAACACTTGAACATTGCCCGCCTGAACTGGCAGCAGATCTAATTGATCGCGGAGTAATGCTCGCCGGAGGCGGTGCTATGCTTAAGGATTTGGATAAATTAATTACAGAAGAAACAGGATTGCCTGTTTTTGTAGCTGATAATCCATTACAGGCTGTTGCTAACGGTACTGGTATTGTCCTTCAGGAAATGGACTCTATGGCCAGAGCGTTGGCCGCTTCACCTGCAAACCGTAAAAGACATTAATTTACAATTTAGCGTACCGCTAGATAAACTCTTGATCCACATAATTTTATCCGGTTTTTGGTAGTTTTATTTTCCCCCATACTTTTCCGTATTTATATATTTTTATTGTATCTGGTTTATCGTGATAGCCTTTTACTATTAAAATACTGATATCTTTAAATTTTTTGTGAATTTTTTCTGCAAATTTTTTTCCGCATATAAAAACAGAAGTTGATAAAGCATCTGTCCATAAAGCACTAGGAGCAACTATTGTAGTTTCTGCCATGTCTTTAACTGGATATCCTGTAATAGGATTGATGATATGAGTAAATCGTTTTCCATTTAAAATAATATACTGCTCATAGTCACCGCTTGTTGCAAGAGAAGCGTTAACTAGTTTCAAAGAACCTTCCATTAACTCTGATTTATTAAATGGATTTCTTATGCCTATTAAATAATCTTTTTTCCCTGGAGGTGGATTTGGAAGACATCTGATATTTCCACCAAGGTTAATAACACCTGCTTTGATGTTAAGATCCTTAATTGAATCATAAGCTAAGTCAACTGCATATCCTTTAGCTATGCCTCCCAGATCAATAGACATGCCTGGTTTTGTAAATTTAACAGTGTGGCTTTTGTAATCAAAAATAACCTTGTTTAAACCAACTTTAGCCAGTGCGGTTTTTACTTCTGCCTGGCTTGGTATACTGTTTTGTTTTTTATAAAATCCCCATAATTTCATCAGCGGGGTAATTGTAACATCAAATCTACCGTCAGTTAAGTTGTAAAAATATTGAGATTTAACTAATACATTCCACAGCATTTTACTGCACTTAAAAGGCTTATAATATGCAGTTTTATTAAGTTGATACAGTTCATCACTCGAACTAAATCTACTGCATGATTGATTGACCTCAGTGAAGATTTTATGTATTCTGCTCATTGCAATATCTATATTTTTTTGAGAACCGTACAAAGATATTTGAGCCCATGTTCCCATAATTGGATATGTTCTAATTACAGGATTCTCTTCGTTTTTTACGACAGTATCAAGTTGTTGCTCTTTGTTGGAAACATTGAGTATATGAAAGAGTCCGACAATTACTATAATGAGTGTAATTATAAATAATAGGGTTTTCTTCTTAATCATAATATTTAAGAATATCTTATTTTCTTTTACTCTGTCTTTGTTTAAATTTTAAATGAATAGGCAGGCCGTGTAAATTGAAAGATTTTCTTAAATAATTTTTTAAATATGCCTGATAATTTTTTGTGCAGAGTTTAGGGTCATTTACAAACAGAGAAAACAGAGGAGGTTTGTTCGCTACCATTGTAGCATAAAATATTTTTAAAAATTTTGACTTAACGCATGTAGGTGGATTGTATATCATTGCATCAGATAAAACTTTGTTTACAGTAGATGTCGGAATTTTAATTTTATACTGCTCATTAACAATTTTAATTTCATTCATTATTGAATTAAAATTATATCCGCTCAGAGCACAGGAATATACAATTGGTGCGTAGGCTAGAAATGGTAAGGTTGAACGTATCTCTTTAGTAACTTCTTTTTGTTTAAGTCCAGAGCAAGCATCCCATTTATTTGCAATAATTATGCATCCTTTACCGCAGTCACTGATTATTTTGCCGATATGGGCATCCTGTGCCGTTGGTCCGTACTGATCAGCTTCAATAACTAAAAGAACTATGTCTGAACGTTTAATTGCATCCTGCGCACGCATTACACTGAATATTTCTACTGCGCTGTTAGCTTTACCTTTTTTTCTTAACCCGGCTGTATCTACTAAGCTGGCAGGTATTAATTCATCATTAATATTTAAATCTATTGGTAGATCGACAGCATCTCTAGTTGTACCGGCAATATCACTGACAATTAATCGATCTTTTCCAGTCAATTTATTAATAATAGAGGACTTACCTACGTTTGGCCTGCCTACAACTGTTATAGCCAGTCTTGTTTCTTCTGCCGGTTTTTCTGATTTCCATATATATTTGCTGAAAGTTTCAGAAACCTGTTTTATTCCGCGTCTATGCAGGCATGAAACAGGGAGTATTTCATCGATACTTAATCTTGTGAATTCTGAAAGATTTTCTTCTAGTGTATTATTATCTACTTTATTTACAATTAATATTATTTTTTTCCCTGATTTTCG
The DNA here is from genome assembly GCA_036011305.1 of Victivallales bacterium. Lineage (GTDB taxonomy): Bacteria > Verrucomicrobiota > Lentisphaeria > Victivallales > GWF2-38-69 > DASCNA01. Next base: position 46,236 of record DASCNA010000132.1, on the reverse strand, counting down.
CAGAGTTCCGGCAACTTCTTCATCCAGTGGAGTTACTCCTGCAGTAACATCAACAACAAAAAGGAGTACATCGGCCGAATCAATAGCTACTTCTACCTGGCTACATATTTTTGTATCAAAAAAAGAAGTATTTTTTAATGCTTTAGTTTTTCCAGTACCAAGACCACCGGTATCAATGAGCTGAAGATAGTTTCCTTGAATTTTAACAGGCGCAATTATGCTGTCCCTTGTTACTCCGCTCTCTTCATGGACAATAGATACTCTTTTTCCTATTATTGCATTAAATAAAGCAGATTTACCTACATTCGGTCGACCCACAATTGCAACAGTAGGAGTTATTTTAAATTTACTATCTTTTTCTTCAAAATCATAATTATTCATAGTCAGTTCTAACAGCTTAATTTTAATTTATATGTTCAATGAAATTTAACTCTATATATACGTAGAATCAAGATAAATAAGGAATTGTTCTTTCGTTAGTTCATATTTTAGCAATCATAACGCTATAAAAATGTTAAAAAATTGTTAATTTGAATCAGGATATTTTAAATAGCTTGCTTTTTATGCTATATTTTTAATTAGATGTTTAAGAATGTAAATTTTTGTAAGGAAGTTGAATGACAGAAGAAAGATTTATAACTTCTAGTTTAAATAAAAAAGATGTTAGCTTAGATGAAACGTTAAGGCCGCAGTATTTTAATGAATTTCCAGGCCAGACTAAAGTAAAAGATAGGCTTGAACTTTTTGTTCAGGCTGCAAGTGAGAGAGATGAGCCGCTAGGACATTTACTCTTATCAGGGCCGCCAGGACTCGGAAAAACAACTCTGGCTTATATTATAGCGAATGCAAAAGGAGCTAAAATAAAATCATCAAGCGGACCAGTTATTGAAAAACCGGGAGATTTAGCTGGGCTTCTTACTTCGCTTCAGGATGGTGATATTTTATTTATATATGAAATTCACCGGCTTCAAATTGCAGTTGAAGAGTACTTATACAGCGCAATGGAAGATTTTTTTATTGATATTATGATTGACCAGGGCGCAGGAGCAAGATCAATTAGATTAAACCTTAAAAAATTTACATTAATTGGAGCTACTACACGAAAAGGTCTGCTTTCCTCACCTCTGAGATCCAGATTCGTTTTAAATTGTTTACTTGATTATTACCCCCCTGAAGATTTAAAGCAAATAATTAACAGATCAGCTAAAATACTTAATATAGAATTAGATAACGATGGAGCCCTTGAGTTGGCCAGAAGAAGCAGGGGAACACCCAGAATAGCAAATAACCTGCTGAAATGGGCAAGAGATTATGCACAGGTAAAAGCCGATAATTACATAACAAAAGAGGTTGCTTCCAGAGCATTAGATATGCTTGATATAGATGAAAACGGTCTGGATGAAATGGACAAAAGAATTTTAGATGCATTGGTCTTTAGATTTAACAGAGGTCCTGTAGGAATTAAAAATATTGCTGTAGCAGTGGGGGAAGAAGTAGGTACTTTAGAGGAAGTATATGAGCCGTTTCTAATCCAGGAAGGCTATATTATGAGGACAAGGCAGGGAAGAACAGCAACAGCAAAAACAATTAAATTAATAGAAAAAAACAGTGATAAAATAAGTGAAATTGGAGATTTTCAACCTGACTTATTATAATAATATACTTTAAATAAAATATTGAGGATTAATACATGAAAACATGGGTAAGAAACCTTTTAGAACTGCAGACAGCTGATCTTAGAACGAAGAGAATGAATAGACGGCTGAAAGAAATTCCATTTGAAAAAAAAGATGTACTTGAAAGTTTGGGGGCTGAAAAAGCAAGAGTATCCAAAGCAAAAGAAGATATTAAGGAAACTGAAGTAGAAATAAGAAATGTAAAATCAAAAGTGCTTGAAATTCAGGCTAAAATTGATGGTTTACAAAGTAAATCTGCTATGGTAAAGAAAAATGATGAATATAAAGCTCTTATGAATGAAATAGCTTCTCAGAAATCTTTCATTAGCGGTCTCGAAACTAAAGAATTAAAATTCTATGAGCAGCTTGATTCAAATAAAGAAGAGTTGGAATCTGCAGAGAAATCATTGAAGAACATGGAAGCTGAAGCAGAAGAAAGCGTAGAAGAGTTGGATGATATGGGCGTCAGTTTAAAAGCTGAAATGGAAAAAGCTCTGAAGAAAAGAAAAGATTTATTAGCTAAAGTTGATTCCAGTGTACTTCCTATGTACTCAAGATTGATTAAAAGAGATGGTGAACCTTTAACAAAAATACACAATAATACTTGTGGATGCTGTCATTTAAAATTGACACCTCAGACAATTACTGATTCTAAAAAAGGTCAGATTACAAGTTGTGATACTTGCGGTCACTTAATATATTATCCAGATTCAGAGTAGATAGTTTTTTAAACAGGTGATTTTAGCATGAAAAAAATTGATGAATGGCTGAAAAAAGAGCACATTATAGCAAATGTTGAACTTAATAGTAAATATGAAGTTCTTCAGGCAATATCATCTCACATTGTTAAGTTGTATGGATTTAAAAATATTACGGAGAATGATATTCTTGCTAAACTTATGGCAAGAGAAAAGCTTGGGACCACCGGATTTGGAGAAGGGATAGCCATCCCTCACTGCAGAATTAAGGGAATAAATGATTTTATTGTTGGTATTGTTACTGTGCCTAATGGAGTTAATTTTGAATCTGAGGATGAAGAAAAAGTTAAACTTATTATTTATATAATTGCTCCTGAATCTGACTCTGACAATCATATTAGGCTGCTTTCATCAATTTCCCGTGTTTGTAAAATACCTGCTGCGATAAAAGATATGGTAAATGCTGAAGATCCTCAGGCTTTAAGAGATGCTTTTTTCTGCCATCTAAAATCTGAACTCCATGTTAGGGAGAATAGAAAAAAGAGTCTGTTTCATGTTATTGTCGGCAATAAAGATTTTTTTAATGAAATACTTCAGATATTTACTGCAGTAAATTCATCATCTGTAACAGTTGTTGAAGCTAGTCAACCGCATGAATTTTTGACAAAAATACCTCTCTTTATGGGATTCTGGGACGATATAGATACCAGTGCCTGGCAGATTATTATAGCGACTGTAGATAGGGCATTGGTTAACGAAACAATTAGAAAGATAGAATCAATTGCAGGAGATCTAAATAACAGAAAAGATATATTGGTAACTGTACAGGAACTATACTATACAGCAGGTTCAATTAAAACTTAATAATAGTTTAATCTATAATTTTATATTATAAACAAATATAGAGGAGATAAAGGTGTTAAGGGATAAAAGAACTTTGAAGGTTTTAATTTGTTTTATATTTATTAATTTTCTGTTTATCGGTTATGCATTCGGGCAGGTTACTGAAAATAAAATTAAACAGCTTGATATACATTTAGTTCCTTCTAAAGCTGTAATAGCTCAGATAAAATCCTTTAATAATTTATTAAAAAAGAAAGGTATTTTAAAAAAATATGGTATTACACCTTTTTTAGATAAGCATCCTGTTCATCTCACTCTTTATTTAACTGATTTTAATATTGCAAAACTGCCTGAAATTGAAAAAAATATTTCTGACCTTGCTAAAAAAAATAGTACATTCAATTTTAAAACTACCGGTATTGTTGCGGGGAAAAGTGGCTTTGTGCTTTTAATGGTGAATAATACAAAAGATTTAAACGGTAAATTAAGTAAACAGCAACAGTTGTCAAATCAAGTTATTTCTTTATTAGAAAAATATAGATATAAAAATGCTGCCATGCCAGGATGGGTGAAATATTATCCTCAAAAAATAATTTCATTCAAAAAATATGGGAGTCCAAATGCTTTCAGCCAGTTTAACCCTCATTTCAGTATATTAGCTGTCAGTTTAAAAAACAAAGAATTGAAAAACTCCTTTATTAAAGACATGAATAAGGTGATAAAGGAGTTTAAGTTTAAACCTGTAGAAGCAAAGATCACAGCAATAGGTGTCGGTGAAGTAAATAAAGACGGTCAAATTACTAAAGAGATTAAAACTATACCTCTAAAGTAATTTTACCTGATTTGCTATTATGACTAGGACATTATTTTTTCTATGTCACCAATATTTTTGGGAATAGATTGTTTTCCTAAAACTCTACATCCATTCTCAGTTACGATAATATCATCTTCTATTCTGATACCTTCAAAATCTTTAAATTCTTCAACTTTTTGATAATTAATGAATTCTGTAAACTTATTCTCAGAATGCCATTTATCAATTAAATCAGGGATAAAATAGACTCCAGGCTCAACTGTAAGTGCAAAATTTGTTTTAAGCTTTTTAGCTAGTCTCAGGGCAGAAAGACCAAATTGGCTGCTTCTTGATATTGAATGATCATATCCAACATTATTTTCACCAAGAATTTCCATATCATGGTCCTCAAGACCAAGCATATGGCCAAGTCCATGAGGGAAAAATAGTGAATGGGCTCCAGCAGTCACTGCATCCTGCACATTTCCTTTCATTAAGCCAATATTTTTTAAACCTTCAACGATAACTTCAGAAGCTTTGATATGGATTTCTTTGTAAAAAATATCAGGTTTGATACTTTGAATTGCTGATAACTGGGCATTTAAAACAATATTATAGATGTCTTTCTGTCTGCTGCTGAATTTACCGCATACAGGGTAAGTTCTGGTTATATCTGAAGCATAATGCAATGGAGATTTGGCACCTGAATCTATTAAAAGTAGGTCTTCTTTATTTAAAATGTTACTGTAACTGCCAATATGAAAGGTTTTTCCTTTAACAGTCAGTATAGGGGGGAAAGAGACTTTGCTTTCATGTGAATATACAATATCGTAAATTTTACCGATTAGATCTTTCTCATATAAGCCTGGTTTTATAACTGATAGAAGTGTTGTATAAACTTTATAAGAGATATCTAGCGCCTTTTCTATTTCTTCAATTTCTAATTCAGATTTGATTTCCCGCTGTGCAACAACTGCATTTATCAAATCTAGAGAAATATGGTCATTGATTTTGTTAGCAGGGATATTTAACAGTTCACTGAATTGAATAAGTATTTCACTTCTACAGTTTGGAAGAAAGTGTAATTTTCTCTTTTTAATAAGAGCTTTATTAATTTCTGTGTGTAATTCTGATTTAGGTTTTACAGTGTTTATTCCTGATTTTTCAGCAATATCTGTTAGTAGAGGTTGTGGGCCGGTCCAAATCTGATCATCAAATGTAATGTCATCACCGAACAGGATTTCTCTGTTTTTATCAATATCGATAACAATAAACAAATCATTTATATTTATTCCCGAAAAATATAAAAAACTGTCATTTTGCCTAAAAGGATAGCAGTTTGCAAATGCATCCATTGGGCTATCAGTATTGCCTGGCAGAAGAATAAGGCCTGATTTTAATGTTTTATTAAGCTTAAAGCGTCTGTCCTTGTAAGTTTCGCTGGAAAACATATTTATTAAACTCCCTATTTAAAAATATTTTAATATATAGATCTATGCAGAACAAATACACTATTTTACATTACAGGGATATTGTAATAATACAAAAATATTGAAGATAAAAAAAAATGGCTTTATTGTGAAATAAAGCCATTTAATATCTTAATATAGATTATCCTTCAAACTTTAAAACAGGACTCCTTGCAGCAAGAGTTTCGTCTAGTCTCTTAACTGATAATTCAACTGGACATTTAGTAAGTTCTTCAGGATTAGTTTTTGCTAATTCTGCCATTTCTATCATGGCACTAATAAACTTATCGATTTCTTCCTTACTCTCTGTTTCAGTAGGTTCAATCATCAATGATTCATGAACAATTAGAGGGAAGTATATGGTTGGAGGATGGAATCCTCTGTCTAATAATCCCTTTGCAATATCCAGAGCAGTAACACCATTTTCGGCTTGTATATCTGCAGAAAATAGGCATTCATGCATACAGTATCTGTCATATGCTTCTCTGAAATAAGGACGAAGTTTAATTCTGATATAGTTGGCGTTTAATACAGCATTTTCAGAAATTCTAAGAAGTCCTTCTTTGCCAATAGTTAACAGGTAGGCATATGCTCTTAGAATGATACCAAAGTTACCGTAGAAAGGAGCAATATATCCAATGCTTTCAGGATGGTCGTATTCAAGCGTATAAGTACCATCCTGGCGTTTTGCTACACGTGAAACAGGAAGATATGGAACTAAATTTTCGCCTACACCGACAGGGCCTGAACCAGGTCCGCCGCCGCCGTGAGGAGTAGCAAATGTTTTATGCAGGTTAAAGTGCATAACATCAAAACCCAAATCTCCTGGACGTACTCTGCCAAGAATTGAGTTAAAGTTAGCTCCATCACAGTAAACCAATCCGCCAACTTCATGTACTAAGCGACATATTTCAGAAGAATTTGGATCGAATAAACTTAATGTGCTTGGAGCAGTTAACATTAATCCTGCAACATCAGGTCCCAAAGCAGCTTTCAAAGCATCTAAATCAACATCACCGTTTTCATTAGATGGTATTTCTTTGCAGGTAAATCCTGCAACAGCAGCACTGGCAGGGTTAGTACCATGGGCAGCATCTGGAATAAGCATGATCTTCCTTTTATGATCATTTCTTGCTTCATGATATGCTGCGATCATCATTACGCCTGTCAACTCTCCGTGTGCTCCGGCCATTGGTTGCATGGTACATTGAGTAAAACCTGAAATATTAGAAAGCATGCGTTCTGTTTCATAAATAACTTCAAGTGCTCCCTGTGTTAGAGAACCTCCATGTCTTAACTGTGGAAGCAGCGGATGTATATTTGCAAATCCTTCAAGCGAAGCTATTTTTTCATGAAATTTAGGATTATATTTCATTGTGCATGAGCCAAGCGGGTAAAAATTAGTATCAATACCAACATTTAACTGACTTAGCAATGTGTAATGACGAACAACGTCCATTTCAGAAACTTCTGGCAATTCAGCAGCTTCTTCTCTCATCAAATTTTCAGGAATTGCACTGGCTTCAGGAACGTCAAAATCAGGTAGTGATGAACCTTGTCTACCTTGTCTACTTATTTCATATATTAATTCCATAATGCAGCCTCCAATGCAGTAGCCAAACCTTTAATTTCTTCTCTGGTACGTTTTTCTGTAACAGAAATTAGCAACTGATTTTCTCTTCCGGCATAATAAGTGCTCAGAGGAAATCCTGCTGCATAGCCTTTGTCAATTAATTTTTGTACAACTTCTGAAGAATCACATGGTAATTCCACAATAAACTCATTAAAGAAAGGATTATTTCCAACAGGTTTAACTCCTTTAATTTTAGTAATAAGTTCTTTAGCGTAAATTGCTTTAGCAGCACAAAGCTTGGCTATATGTCTGAGGCCTTCTTTTCCCACTGTTGACATATAAATTATAGCTGATAATAAACATAGACTTTCATTTGAACAAATATTCGACATAGCTTCTTCTCGACGAATATGCTGTTCTCTGGTTTGTAAAGTTAGAACAAAACCTCTTTTGCCGTCTTTATCTACTGTTTCACCGCAAATACGACCTGGCATTTTTCTCATACATTTTTTTGTTGTGGCCATTATGCCGAGATATGGTCCGCCAAAACTTAATGGTATTCCAAGCGATTGTCCTTCTGCAGTAACAATATCAAATCCCATTTCTCCAGGAGTTTTTAATAATGCCAGTGACGTAGGATAAGTTGAACAAATAGCTAATGCTTTTTTACTGTGAATTTCTTCGATAACTTCAGTCCAGTCTTCAATTGTTCCAAAAAAATTAGGATATTGAACAATAAGACATGCTGTTTTGTCATTTACAGCTTCAAGAATTGCTTTTGGATTAGATGAAACTTCATCTTCAGGTACTTCTATTAGTTCAACATTTAAATTTGAACTATAGCAGTGAATCATTTTTCTGAAAATAGGTGAAACACATCCGGAAATAACAGCTCTTCTTTTGCGTGTCATTCTTACTGCAAGCATCATTGCTTCAAACAATGCCGTCCCACCATCATAAAGAGATGCATTTGAAACGTCCATTCCTGTCAAACGGCAAATAGCAGTTTGATATTCGAATATTGACTGTAATGTCCCTTGTGATGCTTCAGGCTGATAAGGAGTATAAGCTGTTTGAAACTCTCCTCTGGTGATTAATGATGGTACAACTGCTGGGATATGGTGATCATAATATCCTCCACCAACAAAGTTGATGAGATGTGAATGATTTTTTTCTGCTAAATTGAGTGCCTGCTGCATAACTTCAAGTTCAGATTTAGCTTTTGGCATATAGCTGAACTCAGGTTGTGGACAGTTAACTTCAGCTTTAGACCATAAATCATCAAAATCCCTGCAGCCAATAGCTTCTAGCATTTCTTTTCTATCAGCATCAGTATTGGCTATATAAGGCATAATTTACCTCTTTCTTATATATTAAATTATTTAATTTATCCGTTGGATTATAAGCTGGCTACATAAGCTTTGTAGTCTTCTTCGCTCATTAAGTCGCCTAGTTGTGCTTCATCTACACCATCAACTTTACAGATCCAACCTCTGTCTTCTGGAGATTCATTAACTAGCTGGGGGTTGTCTTCTAATTCTTCATTAGCTCCAGAAATTGTTCCAGCTACAGGAGAAAATACATCTGTTGCAGCCTTAACAGATTCAACAACTGTCAAAACTTCACCAATTGTAGCGTCATCATCAACTTCAGGTAATTCAACAAAAGTGATATCTCCCAATTCTTTGGCAGCATATCCAGTAATTCCTATTGTTGCTTCTGAACCTTCTAGTTGTACCCATTCATGTTCTTTTGTAAATTTTTTCATTGATTTACTCCTTTTATTTATTATCTAGTTAATTAATAATTTACTTAACAAATTTTCATTCTTACTGTGCCTTCTTTGTAGAAAGGAGGTGCAACAACAACTCCAGGAAGCAGTTTCTTCCCTACTTTAAGGCATATTTTATCTCCAGTTTCAAGCTTATATTCTGGTTGAACATAAGATAAAGCAATTGCTTTTTCCAAAAGTGGAGAAAACATCCCGGAGGTAATTATTCCAATTTCAGTTCCATCTTCCAGAACAACCTGATTGCCGTGTCTTGCAGCTCTTCGTCCTTCCAGTACTACAGCAGTTAAAACTTTTGTCACTTTAGCATGGTTTTTAAGAATATCTTCAGCAATAAAATTGTGTCTGTTTTCTAATTTCATTATCGGTGAGAATCCGGCTTCTACAGGAGTGGTGTTTTCATCCATTTCATTTCCATACAGCGGAAAGCCTACTTCTAATCTTAAAGTATCTCTGGCTCCGAGGCCGGCAGGTTTAACTTCAGGGAAAGATAAAAGATGATCCCACAGTTTTCCAATTTTATCAGCATCAACGTAAAATTCAAAACCCAATTCACCGGTATATCCGGTCCTGCTTAAAATTGCAGGTATTCCTATCACAGTTGTTTTTATCCACTTATAACCTTTTGGAAGATCTTCGAGTTCAAAACCCAATTTCTTCATTATTTCAGCAGCCAGTGGACCTTGTAAGTCTATTTTTCCTGTCTCGTTTGATTTGTCTATAAATTCAATAGTATCAGGAAGCAGTTCTTTGATTCGTGCTGCATCACTGTCAATAGTTCCAGCATTTACAACAAGCATAAATTCCTCATCATCCATTCTGTAGATGAGAAGGTCATCCATAACAGTTCCTTTATCAGTTAAAAGAAAATTATATCTTGCAACTCCATTTTTCTGACTGGCTACAGCCCTGGGAAAAGCTTTATCCAATTCTTCAGCAACATTAGGACCTTTTACAATAAATTCACCCATATGACATGTGTCAAAAATGGAAACATTTTTTCTGGTATGATGGTGTTCAGCCAAAATGCCGTCTGTATATTGAACAGGCATATCCCATCCTCCGAAAGGAACCATTTTAGCACCAAGTGCAACATGTTTGTCGTGCAGAGGAGTTACTTTTAGATTTTCCATAATAATCTTCCTAATTATTAATAGTTAATATAATTAATTTTATAGATTGCAAACTTAACAATATGTTAGCTGATTTTAAAGGAACTCTTTTAGCAAAAATGCTTTAATCACTATATGTATTTCAAGCTGTATTTCAAACTTTTACTAATAGTAATTATTAAAATATTATTCAAAATGATTAATGTCAAATACAGTTGAGTAAATGAAGAAATTTTTGAATAGAATATGAATGAAAATTGTTGGGATGTATTATTGGAATTAAAGGAGGTTATAACAATTTTAAGTTAATTGATTTAATTGCTTGAGAAAATAATTTACAAAAATTGAATTAAAGGGTATGTAGTTAAAATCAATGCATCAGTTTTAGTAAATTATATATTTATATTATCTTTATGAGACAATTGTATTATTTCAGCATATATTTTTTTATAAGCAGTATATGCAATTTTTGAAAATGTGACGAAAATAACTTCTGATGGATATTTTTCATGCCAGTGTAGAACTGTTCTTATAGCGATTGAAGTCGCATCTTCTAATGGGTAACCGTATATTCCGGTACTGATGGCTGGGAAGGCAATGTCTCTTAATTTATGTTTACTGGCAAGTTTAAGACAGTTTGTATAGCATGATTTTAATAAATCGGATTCGTTTTGTGAACCTCCATGCCATACTGGACCTGGTGTATGAATAACAAACTTGGAAGGCAGTCTGTATCCTTTTGTTATTATGGCATCACCGGTATTGCATCCATTGAATCTCCTGCACTCATCAAGCAGTTCTTTTCCGGCTTTTCTGTGAATAGCACCATCTACTCCACCTCCACCGAGGAGTGAACAGTTTGCTGCATTAACTATTGCATCAATTTTCAATTGAGTAATATCACCTTCTATGATGTTTATTATCATAATTAAACTCGCTTAAAAAAGGCGTTCAAAGAACGCCTATAAATAAATAAAATTGTTGAATTTCTTATTGCTGTAGATCCTGCATTGTAAAGTCATCTCCTTTTGGATCAAGGAAGAATATGCCAGCAAGAAAATCAAATATTTCAAAAGGATGTACTTCTACATCTACTTCTACAAACGCAGCAGCTTCTGCGCCGATAGAAAACATATCTTTTGGACCTTTCCAGAAATTATAAACACTGTTGTTCAGAGAAGGTATTCCTTTATAGTGTTCGAAATATGTCTGAACATCTCTCGTAGATTCGTACATTTCTAAATTTGCAGCAGTAAGCATCATGAAGCTTCCATCCCATCCTGACTGTAAACCGGCACCATATTGCCTATTATATGCCTTAATTGCTTTAGCACTTCCACCAATACCTCCACCAAATGCCATGTATCTTGTAACCCATACTTTGGCTCTGGCTGTAGGGCCAAAACCAAGGGATATGTCAATCATGTCTGCCATATCAACAAGTCTGTTTGGGAAATATAGAGCAAGCCTGTCACCCCATGTTTCATTTTTATAAAACCAGGAGTCGACATCATGTTTTTCTGTCTTATCTGTTGCAAGCTGATCGGCATTAAGGTTTGCAATCATGCCGGTAAAAATAAATAGAAAAGTTAATGTTAATCCTATTAATTTTTTTCCCATGGTTTTCCTCTCAAGAATAATTTATTAAATTTAAAATAGCATTGTACCTAAATGCTGGCTTTTTGACCTCTATTATATGGTATGGACATTATAATACAACACTCATTTTAGAGTCAAGATAAAAAAAAACTTTTTTAAGATTATTAATGTTTTACTTGATGAAAATTGAGCCTGCGATTCTTTATTAAGAATCAACAGGATGTAGCGCAGTCTGATTAGCGCTTTGACTGGGGATCTTAATCAGTCAGCTTAGAAACTTACTACTTCAAACTTTATTGGGTTACTATATATTACTTCTGAATGTAAAACATTTGATATTACACTCGACTCAACAAGTGTTATTTATAATCTTACAGAATTCTTTATTTCGCATATATTAAAGGAAAATGCAAAAATGAATACTTGTTATTTTCATGAATGTCTAGCAAAAGAAGTTGGGATTAATAGTTCTGCTGTTGCTTAATATATTCATGACTTCTGCTGTAAAAATAATACTATAGACAATTACAATGACTCAAAAGGAATGGCATAATGAATTGTATTTTTTGCCATCAAAACAAATTATGATTTCTCTAAGAAAATTATTTGATTCAAATTATATCAAAAAAGAAACTAATAATAATGATATTCTAGTTAGAATTATCTAATATACAGTAAATTCCAAATTATCAATTTTTAGCATAAAGGTAATTGATTCACGCTCTTCAAAGAGAGTGAAAATGTTATTTTGATGTTAAAGGTATAAAGCGTCTGAATTTTGCAGTTTCACTATGCCTTTGGATTTTTTCGACAATCTTCATTCCGATTTCAGGATCATTTAAGCCTGCTTCTTTCAACCCTCTTAGCAAGCCAGCTTTTATTACAGCTTGATCAATATATCCGGAACAGATAATAGAAATGTCTGCGCCTGAAACTGTCTGATGCACCTGATATTCAATTATTTCAGGGATTTGACCTAAAACATGACGAAATATCATCGGATGAACTTTTATGCCATCTTTATATGAAAAATAGTCGTCGCACCGTCCAATCACCCTGCTTAAAACTCTATAATTGGAATATTCTTTTTTAAGTTCGAGGATATCATTAATTTCATAACGGATAAGTGGCAGAATTTTATTCGGGAAATGCGTAACTAAAACTCTTGAAACCTGATTGATATCATCTGTTGTTTTATAATTATTATCAACTATGTCGAATATATTATAGTCTTCTGCCAAGATCATCCCTGAATGAGTCTTATCATCAGCAGCACCGCCCGCTATTTCGACAGAGCCCCAGATCATGTTGTAGGTAACCCCCCATGCTTCTTTAATCTTTTCGGCACCTTTGCCGTCAATCATTTCAGAGTTCAGTGATACTCTATATGGTTTTATATCTAATTTTCCTGACAGCTGGCAGAAAGCAAGCTGTACTATCACAGAGGAAAAACCGGTAATGTGTGTAGGGTTATATCTGTTCAGCTTGTTGCAGATTGTTTCAAGTGGAAGAGTCACAGGCACATTCAATATTTCTGAATTTTCAGTATATTTTACAGTATAAATTTCTGAAGAAACATGAAGAGATGAAGGTGATTCAAGTGCCGCTACCCTTTTGATTTTGTCTTTTTTTTCTAGGTCTTCCTTATATTCGTTTCTGAAAACATATGATGCATATTCTGCAACTAAGTCTTTCGTCCATACGAAAAGACCTCTTAATCCCGAAGAGCCTCCGGTAGAATAAAATAGATAATAATCTTTGTAATAAGGATTTTTAATAATTTCATCTCTGAGTTTTCTTTGATGATTTTCTGCAATTTTTTTATTTATGGAGGGATCACACACAATATCATCCCAATTTTCCATCAATGTGCTTTTTGTCAGAACAGGCAGTGAAGAATGATTGTAAATTGTTAAATCTTCAGGATTAATATCATGGTATTTTTCTCTGTACCATTTTGAATGTTTCTTTGCATGTCTGATAAGCCGTCTAAGTTCAATTTCCTGGTGATTTATTATCTGCTCTCTTGTCCAGTATAGCCTGTCCAGCTGATTGGGCAGTTTACTGATTATTTCTTTTGAAACAGCATTTTTTATTTCTTCATGATTCATTTTTATCTATCTTCTCAAAATCATTTCTATAATAAAATGATAAGAGTAAATGTCGTATAATGCCAATAAAGAACTATAATATTATAGTTCTTTTTGTCATGTAGAAATGAAGTCTATTTTAACTAAATCTATATCTTTTAGTATAATTTTTTACTTTAGGGGCATAAAAAAATTCTCCCATCCTGAATTAGCTTCAAGGCAATCGTTTTTATTTTCAGGACCCTAATCATTTATTATCACATGTAGATTTACTTTTTAGAAAATAATATTTATTTTATACACAATTCACCTACAATGATATTACAAATCTGTTAATGAAGGATATTTCTGTTGTTAAATATGATCTCAGGTATTAGTTACTCAGTATTTGCAAATAATATATATATGTATATTTAATTTAAGAGTATTGACAACACTCAAACGTAGTATAGATTTACAATATATTCAGAATAATTCGGATTACTAGTGGATTACTTTGAGTAGTAAAAAGTCATGTAAAACTGACCGTTAAGAAGACGAAGAAAATTTAATTTTACTTAACGTAAGTAGTTGACTATGAATTTGTCGGGATGTAGCGCAGTCTGGTTAGCGCGTTTGACTGGGGGTCAAAAGGTCGGAAGTTCGAATCTTCTCATCCCGACCATTTTAACTTCTACGTCATAAGTGATTTACGGTTAAGTGGCAAGTAACTCAATGAGCGTGAAAGCTTCAATATCATACTTATGTCGTACTTTCAAAAAAATCCAATTATTTTATTTAATAGTTTTTAAACTATTCTTTTCCAGCCCATTTTTGAGCTGTCAGAAAATAAATAAGAATTTGAAAAATCCGTGAATGCAAGAGTAAAGTGTTGAAGAAGAGTTGGTTGAAAAATGTGCTTGCCATTTATTCTTATGGACTGAAATAGATGTTTCAAGCATATATTCAACTTTCAAAATATTTTTTTGAACTGATTAGCTTTATTTATTAGAGTGTTACTTTCGGAAACAGTTTATTCTTTATTAATGCTGTCAAATAGATAAATCAAAATCTTGACACATTTTTTTCTAGTTCTGAAAGTTGTATAGATTAGGTGCAAATAGTTTGCTATGGACTATACCAACAATCGACCTTAGAATTCGTTTATAATTGAATTTATTTAGCTAAAGCGTTGGCTATTTCTGAAAATTTTTGATTTTTATTATTTTTCAATGCACTGTAATATTTTTTCCCTAAAGTTCCATGATATTTGTCTTTGCCACCATTATCTACGATAAGCTGGTTTAATTTCAAAACACCAAAATATTTTTGTGCAACTTTTAAAGCTTTTTCTCTGGTTACTTGGATAGTTCTATCATATTTATAACCAAAAACTTTATCTTCTTGTGGTTTAGTAAATTGCTTAATAGGTAAAACTGTAATAGATACTTTATTTATATCTGTATTAGCAAATACAAGAAAAGTGTAGCCTACAAGATAATTATTCACTAAATGCTGAAAATCTTGGGTGTTTTTTCGCCAAGAAACAAAAGGCTCAGCTTGAATATAAATATTACCATTTTTCTCCTTTATTCCAGTCCATCCATCATGAGAACTGGGACTATATTGCAAGACAGCATGTAGCACTTTTCTTACCTTTGTACTCTGCTTACCTTCGTAACTATAACTATTCTGGTTTGGAGCATCTATTCGTTCAAACTTAGTCCAATGTTTTTTAGTAGGTTTACTTTCACCACAACCAACAAAAAAAATACAGACAATGAATAGTAGTAGGAAGTTAAAGAAAACAGTTTTTTTTCTACAGTCAAAAATACTATCGACAAAGAAATACTCGTTTTTATAGAGTTTGTTATTTTTTTTATTCATATACTTACAACCTTTTTTTTGTAAACCTCTATTATTCTCACTCAAAGTTAATTATAACTAAAGATTTCACTTACTCCAATCCTTAGTTTTAGTGCCTCTACCATATCTGACAGCTAATTTATTCTTAATTAGAATATCACCTAGATTCTTACCATCGAAATATACATCTGCTACAATTCTGAAATATTTACCTGTCTGCATATTTCTCAGTTCTATTACTTTTGCATTTTTAAGAAGAGAACCAACAAGTCTTTTAGCTGTTCTTGCAAGCTGTTTCTTTTTAGCTGATTTAGTTCTTAACTCTGGGGTATCAATGTCGTTAAGTCGTATTTTCATATTCTTGCTAACTATAGCAGGATAACCTTTGATATTTACTGTTATTGTGTCCCATCATAGTTTTTTACAAAAGTGCATTTTACATTGCCGTAATTGGTTTTAGCCAATAATGATATTGATAATAAAAATAGAATTGTTGTTGTGATAATTGTTTTCATTATGAGTTTATTTTCATGATTCCTTCTGCTAACTCTTTAGCTTCTTTATAATCTACTTTTATTGGAATAAATATAACACCTGCGTAGAGAGGACCTTTTATTTCAGGAGAAGCTATTAGTTTTCCATTAATCCAAAAGCCAAATTTTTTCCCTATATTATTGCTAGTAATGTCACCAATTATTTCCTGACCTTTTCTGGTTAAAACAAGCCTTACCATGTAATTTTTATTATCATATATATAAGGTTGGGCTTTTAGGATATCAGCATTAGTTAAAATTATTTTTTTCTCTACAATTTTATTATCAATTAATTTACAAACTAATTTTTTATATGAAATGTTATAGCTCGTTACTTCTGTTTTCTTTCTTTCTTTGAGGATATTTTCTAAAAAATCAAATTCTTTTGTCTCTTTCTCCACTTTAAAATAATTTAAAGCTTCTTGAGGTTTAGCACCCTTATCGAGCAGGTAAACTGTTAAAGGCTTATTAAAATTGCCAACCGATATTCTTAACGGAGTTTTAAAATATGATAAGGGCATCCCATGGTCAACTGCATTAACAGCGTCAGGATTTTTCTTTAGAACCTTAGCAACTGCTTGAATTGGATTATCATTACCTAGTGCAAGAAAGATTGCAGGAGAGGTAACACCTTTGTACTGTATTGTTACAGTCGGTCTATATACAGCAATAAGAAATACTATTGCAATTACAACAACAATAGAAACAGTAATTATTATTTGTTTTTTCTTTTGCATCATAAAGGCTTTCCAGCTTCCTTGAAAATCTTACTTAATTGTTTAGCTGGTTCGTAAAGCTTACAAACAGGTTGAGAACCTAATGAATCCCAATATAAATGACCATATAAATATCGTTGTCCTATACCTTCTATATTTACCAATTTGTGCGCAATAAAATGCTGACCTGGCTTTAAGTCAATATTAGGAGGCATAAAGTGCTTGCCAAGTGGAATTGATGCAAAGTGAGCACTGCCGCCTGTCCCATAGCCTTGCCCATCGGGCCCTGCAACATCAATACTCAAAGTCAGTTCTGTGCTAACTTCATAGTCGACTGTCCAGTTTGCAGCTATTTGATTACGAAGTGGAAAACCTAAAAATGTTGCTGTTGATTGAGCGTCTCTTTCTCCCATATATATTATATTATATTATAATAAGATGTGAATGTCACAATTTTATTCCCTACTTTAACTTCCTATTTTTGAACTTTTTGATTCGAGTGTGGATTAAAATGTTGATTAACTGAGTTTTGAGCTGATGGTGATAGACTTAGGTTATTATAGCCTGGGCTTTTAGTTACATCTCCACCTATAGTATTCTTAGTTGATTCTTGATTTAAATACTGTCCATTCCTCATTGTATTGCTGTCCCAAAGAACTGGTTCGTAATTATCTTTAGTTTTCTGTCTAAATGAAATGCAAACACCATTGAGTCTTATCACTTTTTCGCCATCTGGATTCATCCCTGACGAAGCACTTTTGATTAATGCTTTACTGAGATAATAACTAAAAGTTGGTTTATTGTCGGTAGTAGCTAATTCATGTACAACTATTTCATCAATTGCCTTGTTGTTCCTTAGTTGTGATAGAAGACTGGATGTAGCATTATCACTGGCATCAAAATCAATTGCAAATTCATTATCGTTATTAATAATACTTCCGTTTGATACTTCATGCCATTCACCATTTATCAAAACAGCACTGCTTTTAGGCTCATCTGGAAATCTAACAACTTCACATCTTAAACCACTGATGATTGTAAATTACTTGTAACGCTTGACTTAACAACAGGATTTTTGAAGACTGCAACCTGGATTAAACCCATATATAAAATTCCATTCAATTTAGATAATTAAATTCCTCCATTCCCATACGTGAACAAGATTACAATAGGTGAGATTATTTTCAAGGTCAGTCTTATTATTTTCAGATGTATTTATTTTTCAGTAAATAAATAGAAAGTTACTAGTTTTTTTTCTTCAATAGTCTAAGATGAGAATTTCATGTATAAGTTTTTATACTTTTTAAATTAATTGTTTAGGAGAATATAATGAAATTAAAAGATTTTAAATTAAAAAAAGCAAATAATGAAAAAATCTCATTGATAACATGTTATGATTATTGTTTTGCTGAAATAATCAACGATACAGATGTTGATTGTGTATTAGTAGGTGATAGCGGTTCTATGGTAATGCATGGATGTCCTACAACAGTTCATGCTACGACAGAAATGATGGCAGGCATGGTAAGTGCTGTTGTTAAAGGTGCTTCAGATAAATTTATAATAGGAGACATGCCCTTTCTTTCATACCGTTGTGGATTAGAGAAAACCATGGATTGTGTTGACCGTTTAATGAAAGCAGGAGCAAATGCTATAAAGCTTGAGGGTGTTGAAGGTAATCATAAATTAATAAAGCATATAATTGAATCTGGTGTTCCTATAGTGGGACATATTGGATTGACTCCTCAGTCAGTAAATGGATTTGGAGGATATGTTGTTCAGGGTAGGGATCAAAAAAATGCCGAAAGACTGCTGCAAGAAATTAAGAAACTCGAGGAATTAGGTTGTATTGCTGCTGTGTTAGAATGTGTTCCTTCTGAATTAAGCAAAAATATGTCTGAAGCAGTTTCAATACCGACAATTGGAATTGGAGCAGGTGCAAACACTGATGGTCAGGTATTAGTTTTACAGGACATGTTGGGAATGAATAAAAATTCAAAGATGAAATTTCTCAGAAAATATCTGAATTTATACGATGAAGTAAAATCTGCCATCAATAAATACAGTAGAGATGTAAAAGAGATTACTTTCCCTAATGAAAATGAGTCTTTTTGACAATAATTGATATTAATAGTCGATAACCATGACTCCTCAGCTTTGAGGAGTCGTATAAAAGAGATGATTAAAGTCATTGCCTTTTTATACAACTCTCCTCTTAAATAATAAAGATTATTTGCTCCAACTAAACAAAAATAACATGTATAGAAAAATCAAAAGAAGCAAAGGTTTGATAAAATAATTGGTTAGCTCACTTTTTTATTTGATTCATAGTCTTTGCGTATAGGATAAGTATCATATATGATTGTTAGTTTTGTAAATTTATCTCCTTTAGAATTGATACTAACAATGTCTACACATTCAAAATTAACTATTACATTATTCTTAAGAGTCCATTCATAATTAAAGTGTAATGCTATACAGTTATTCTTTGAGCAACTCTTCTCAAAAACATTTAATAACGTAGTATTAGAATTTCCAGTTTCAGCAAAAAGGTCTGTGTAAAATTTAATAGCAGAAAGTTTTCCATATAACGGAGAAATAACTACTGCATTTTCTTCAAAGAGAGATAGAACCTCTTCTAAATTACCTGAATTAAGTGCTTCTAAGTATTTTATACATATTTCCATGAACAATTTCCTTTTTCATAAATGACATATTTGTTATAATTTCTCTTGTTTTATAATTTTTGAATTTTCTTGAGATTAAGCTAACATCTATAAATAAAAGTAAATAAAATATTTTTTGTACTTTAGATATTAAACAATTTTTTTCGAAAAGAAAACATTCATTGTATTTTAAGAGTAAAAATAAATTTGTAAATGCAAAGCTGAGTATATGGCAGGTAATGGGTAATCTTGAATTTGATATGGATTCAAATATTTATTGTTTTAAAAAATATACGGTTTCATAGCTATTCAAAGAAGTGAATTATAAATGTTCTCAATCGCTTTTCCGATTATCTGATACATCTCTTGCAACAAAAACAAAACATTTTCTTTTATTCAAATATTTTAAACTACCACGTCTCTCAATGAATCTAACTTCTCCGTCTGCTCTTATTATTTTAAAAGTAACACAAGGCTTAAAAGTCTTATCATTATAAGAATAAATATTTTCTTCTTTATCATCAGGATGTAATATAGTGTTGATAAAAAATGAAACTCCACTTTGTTTTATTTTTTCAATAGAATACCCACATATATTTTCAACAGCTTTATTTATGAAAATATATTCCTTTGTTTCTGTATCAATAATAATTAATCCATCAGGCATAGAATTGACACAAACGTCAAGCAATTCTTTTAATTCTTCATTCTTTTTCTTTTCTGTAATATCTCTAGCATGAACAATTCGGCAATTACCATAGACGTCACTAGCTATAACAGGAGATACTCTTGATTCAAACCATCTGTGTTCCCCTTTAATATTTACAGCTCTATATTCTCTGATAGGAGGGATATTACCAGTAGACCAATAATTATATTCTCTATCTCTTTCGTCTGGATGATGAACATTTTTTTTTGCGTCAAAAAAATTTTTCCCTGTGTAATCTCCAAATGTCTGCAGGAAAGCAGAATTTATGTAAACAGTTTTCCGTTTATCTACATTTACAATTGCTACACAATCACTCATTTCAGTTATATTCTTTTCTAATAACACCTTAATTGATTCTGCCTGTTTTCTTTCTGTTATATCAACAAAAGTTCCGATAATCCCTGCAACCTGCCCTCGTTTATCTTTAATTGGTATTTTAGAAATCAATCCCCATTTTTTCTTTTTGCTTCCAGGAATAAAATCTTCAATATTGAACTCAGGTTTTCCTGAATTTAATACCAACATATCCTGCGTATGATTTTTTTTTGCCTCAGTTCTGTTAAAAAAATAAAAATCTGTTTTTCCCTGAATTTTTATTTTTTTGCTAATAGATGTATTATCTAAAAATATGTTATTGGCAGCCATATATTTTTGATTTTGATCTTTAATATAAAACATAACAGGAAAAGCAGATAATAGTGTCTTAAGTATTGTAGATATTTGTCTTATTTCAAAGTAACGTTTTTTGACATTTTCTAATTCTAATTCAAAAAAATTAAACCATTCTTTTTCGTTTAAATCGGCAAAATTGAGCCAGGTTTCAAAAAAAGGAGAAATATCATCATTAGAAATAACTACATCTTCAAGATCTGAGATATCTGAAACGGGAATCTCAAGCACATGAGCAAGCATTCGTATTTTTGATTCATTAGGTATTATTTTACCCAATTCCCAATCAGATAATGAAGATCTAGAAAAATGGGCTTTTTTAGCAAGCTCAGCCATTGAGAATTTCTTGAATTTTCTAATTTCTCTAAACTTTTCTCTATTAAAAAGCATTTGTATCCTCAAAATTTCTGTTTACGAAAGATCAGCAACACGATCTAATTAAACTAAATACATTAACTGAGTTTTCAAGTACAGCTTATTTTCATTATAATAGCGTGTCGATTTTCTTATAATATTGCCTGAGCGGTTTGAATTTTTTGCTGTATTTCCCTGCACATAGCTTTCAGATTTGGAATCTGAATGTCCACTCCTTTTAACTCAGCAAGCATAATAGGAGCTTGTAAAATTCGGTGTACTTCAAGGTTTTTTCCCTTTTTGAAACTTTGAAGCATTGAAGTTTCGTGATCTCGAAAATTAGAGTCAACAATACTTAAAAAGTCCTGAAAGATATAATCTTCTGATTTAATTATACCAAGTTTTATTCCAACATTTTTGGTTTCTTCAACAAGCAGTTTCATACGTTGGAGAATTTGTTTATCATCTATCATGTCTCCTATTTTTTTTCCAGTTATTACACTTAATGGATTTACACAAATGTTACCAAGCAATTTAATCCAAATATCACGATGAATATCCGTGGAGAGACCAGCTGTAAAGCCAGACTCTTCAAGAAGTTCTTTAAGGGCCAAGGTACGTGATTTAACTGTATGATCTAATTCACCCAATTTGTAGCCAGTACCTGAAGTGTGGATTATAACATTATCACCTTTTTTGATTATACTGCGTTGAATAATAGCTCCTATAATACGATCTGGAGAAACTGATCGAAAAAAACGCGTTTGAGGTGCTGAAGCATCTAGATATCTTCCAATTGTACTGTTTTGAAGATATGAAAACCAGGGAGGGATTCCATTTGTTGCCGAAACAACGACTGTTTTATCATGAAAAAGAGAAGGCAAATTATCACTGACAGACAATAATGAATCTGCATTTACTGTTAGAAATACATAATCCTGCCTACCTGCAGAGTTGCAGTCTTCGGTGCAAGAATACATATCAGGTGTAATAACACGTTCTTCTTTTCCTGTTTGATAGACAATGCCTGAATTTTTCAGAGAACTCAATGTACTGCCTCGAGCAATAAATGTTACTTTATGTCCACCTACAATCAATTTTATACCTAAATCCAGTCCAATAGCACCAGATCCATATATGCAGATTGTTTTACGCTTTAAGGAATTATTCATAGATTAAATCTCACATATTTTAAATTGAATTTCATTACAAATTTCTGATCTATGCCACTGATAATATATTAAATCAATATATTTTGACATTGCTTTATTCTCCTATTAATACTTAATATAATTTACAATTAAACGATTTTTCATTTGTGCAGTGTATGTTCAGATAGGTCTTATTCTGATATTATTTGATTTTTCTGTTTACCTAATATTGTTGAACTAAGCTCAATAATATCACCTACTTCTAAATATGTACTGTATGAATGCCCCACACCAGGTCCAGTTCCAAATGAAATAATATCCCCTGAATTAAGAGTAAAAAATCTACTACAATATGCAATTATCTGTCTAACATTGAATATATATTCAGAGCTTTTGAAACTCTGTTTAACTTTACCATTAACTTTTAATTCTAAATCAATATCATCTAGATCATTAATTTCGTCCAGCGTTACTATATATGGACCAATTGGAGCAAAATCATCAAAACTCTTGCCTTTGGTATATTGTGTATTATTATTTTCAAACTGCCAATACCTATCAGATATTTCATTTAATAAACAAAAACCAAAAATATGGTTTAAAGCATCATCTTCGTTTACGTATTTAGCTTTTTTACCAATTACAATTGCAAGTTCAGCTTCCCAGTCGAGTTTTTTACAAATTTTAGGATAGGCTATATCATTATATGGGTCTGTCAAACTAGTGATTGCTTTCATAAAAAAAGTTATATCTTTTGGCTGTTCCAAGTTCATCTCTTGTATATGATGCTTGGAATTCGCACCAATGCATATTAATTTCCCTACATCTTTGATTGGAGCCAATAATTCGACATTATCCAAAGAACCAACAATTGGTAAAGTATTTATAGTGTCGTTATTCAGTTTATTGTCTAAAATTGAATTAATAGCATTACCGTCTATATCATCTGTTATTGATGATAGGTCTCTTACATTACAGTCGTTATCTACCAAACCTGGTATTATGTTATCTTCTTTTATTAATCTCACGTATTTCATTATATTTTCCTTATTTATGATTTTGAATTTTCTTGAGCATAAACTAACATCTATAGATGAAATAAAATAAAATATTTATTTTTATCTAAAAATTAGACATATTTGTCCTATAATAAGACGTTTATTGTACTCGGCAATGAAAATAAATTTGCAAATGCAAAGTGACTATATGGAATATGTTGGATAATCTTTAAAAGAATACAACGAATTGGCACGGTTATGTGTCGATGTTTTTTCAATATACCGAATTAATTAAATTATAGTTTTTCAACTGTAGAGATATTATCAGTAAATTAGAAAGAATATATTTTCCTGGAAAGTGTCTCTCTTATTTGTTTTTTAAATGAGTGAGCATAAAATTAATCCTCTCTGTAATATGAGAATGAATATTATCGAAGGTGTTACAATATTTAAGGCAAGGTTTAGCAGTTAGCACGACAAACGTGGGCTTTCTAAACACTCGTTGATAATTGCTGAGATAATATAGAAAGGAGTAACAAGACTCCTTTCTACCCGATTATATTGTAATTAATCTATGTATTTTAATCTAGCAGTGAAATGACGAAGAATTGGTGGTTCATATTCAAATGTTAAACCTTTTATAGAATCAACATCTTTTAGTAAATCTTTAAATGTATCCACAATGTAGTCCATATGATCATTTGTGTAAACTCTACGCGGAATTGTCAATCTCAGCAGCTCAAATTCTGAATCTTTCTGGTTGTTGGTTTCAGGATCTCTTCCCAATAGAAGTGAACCTATTTCAACTCCTCTAATACCACCTTCTATATATAGTTGATTTGCTAATGCATGAGCTGGAAACTGATCTGTAGAAATATGTGGAAGTAAACGAGCTGCATCAACAAAAACAGCATGTCCTCCAGTGGGATATTGAATTGGAATACCAGATTCAAGGAGTTTTTCTCCAAGGTATGCAACTTGTCCAATTCTATAGTTTAGATATTCTTCATCAGTTCCTTCTATAATACCAATAGCCAGTGCTTCCATATCACGACCAGAAAGCCCACCATAAGTAATAAAACCCTCAAATGGTATACATCTAACCTGCACAGCTTTGAATATATCTTCACGAGTTTTTATGCAACATAATCCACCCATGTTAACAAGACCATCTTTTTTAGCAGACATCGTAAAGACATCACCATATTTAAAAATTTCTTTAATTATGTCACGTACAGGCCAGTCTTTATATTCTTCTTCTCGTTGTTTGATAAATAGAGAGTTTTCAGCATAACGTGCTGAGTCAATAACTACAGGAATATCATATTTTCCTGCTATAGTGGCTGCTTCTTTTATGTTTTCTAATGACACAGGCTGACCACCAACGCTGTTGCAAGTAATAGTCACTATAATAGCTACAACGTTATCAGTTCCATTTTTCTTGATAGTTTCTTCAAGGCGAGGTATGTCAAAATTTCCTTTGAATGGGAAATAAGTTTTTGTATCAAGAGCTTCTTCAGTAACAACATTAATTGCTTTTGATCCTATTAATTCAACATGTGCTGCAGTTGTATCAAAGTGATAATTTGAAATGAATACAGGATTTGTGACATTTTTTATTTCTCTACGACGGTCAAGAAGGGCAGGAAAAAGTATTTGTTCTGCTCCACGTCCTTGGTGTGTTGGAACTACGTGTTTATAGTCAAAAATTCTTCTAACAGTTGATTCGAGCTTAAAAAAACTTTTACTTCCAGCATAAGCTTCATCACCAAGCATCATTCCAGACCATTGATGGTCACTCATAGCACCTGTTCCAGAGTCTGTGAGTAAATCAATATAAACATCTTCGCTCTTAAGTAGAAAAGGGTTATTTCCTGCTTCAGCTAATGCTTTGACTCTGTACTCTTTCGTTGTCTGTTTGATAGGTTCTACCATTTTGATTCTAAATGGTTCAGGGATTCTTTTACTCATGATTTGTTTTTCCTTTATTAATTAATAACGATTTATAATATTTGAATGAAAATTATTCCTATGCCTAATAGGAAGACTAATGTTAAAATTATATTATTATGTAACAAGGTACTAGCCGAATACTTTTTAGACCTAAGTTGTATTTTGGTTATCAATACAGGGAAGATTATAAAAAGAATTATTGCTCCAATTCCAGCATATTTTAATGCACTTATGAAGATATTTGGAAATCTCAATACAAAAAAAAGTGGAATGATAAAGGTAATAATTGCTGGAACAATAAAGTGATTTAAAATACTTTTTTGATTTCTATTTAAGATATCCTGATTAAAATGAAAAAATGAAATTGAAGCTCCTAGAAATGCAGCTGTAATTGACATTATTACAATAAAATTAATTAAGTCTAGGGTAACTTTACTACTAGTGTTGATAGCAATTAAATTCAATAAATTACTTACATTCGCACCATTACTAGTAAATATTGATTCAAAACCTTCCGGACCTAATTGTGGAATATTTCCATATATAGAAAATATCCATACTACATAAATTATAAGTGGTATCAAGCTACCAATTATTACTACTCGTTTAAGACTTTTTTTATTGTAGCAAAGATAAGTGCTAATACTTGGAATTATATTGTGAACAATAAAAGCTGTAGCAATCGCAGGTAGAACATATATTACTTTAGATGAGTTTACTGAAGTTTGTAAATTTACAAACTTTAATGACTCCAATAGGCTTATTATAGCAACTAAAAGTGCAACGATTGTAATACTAAGGAGAGTTCTATTAATATAATCAACTACTTTTGTTCCTAAGATAATGACTATTCCAAATATTATTACAAATAAAATAGATGCAAGATATGTAGGTTCAGAAAGAATATAACTAAAAGTTGATCCAGCTGCAGAAATATATGCCATTATAATAGATGATAAAGTAAACCAGAATATAATTAGCATTAAAAATTTTCCACTTTTTCCAAAATGATTTTTTGCCATTGAAGCAAATGTTGAATTACCATCCATAAAATAGGTAGCCTCGCAGATTAACAGAGCAGTATAAAGCATAATAGCCCAGAAAATTATCAATAAAACACTTCCTAAGACAATTCCCAAAGGTGCAATCAGTAAAGGAAGGGCCTGTATCCCAGCACCAATTTCAGTTCCCATTATTAAGAAGACACTACCAATTTGTCGATTTATAAGAGTTCCTTGCACTTGCTCTTATCCTCCTAGCTTAATTGTTGCTGAGAATCTAACTTAACTTTAATAATCAGTTGAGAAAATTCTACAAAAAAGCTTGACAAAGAGTGTTATTCAACAAATAAGTATTAATATTAAACTTAATCTGTGAATTTAATGCCTCTAATGACGGATTGGGAATATGCTATTTTATAATGAAAAATGCAAAGAAATACGTAAACTTAAGAAGTTTAGACTTCAGGAACTAGCTGATAAACTCGAGATAAATCGTTCTACTTTATGGCTTTGGGAAAACGGTAGAGTAGTACCTTCTGAAAAAAAGATCAGAATACTAGCTAAAACATTAGATGTTTCATTAGAAATGATTTCAGATATTAAACCTGAGATTGAGAAATCTGATACAGAATTTGGAAGATACAAAGAAGTAATTTCGTCATGGATTTCTTCTTCAGAAAGAGATTTACGAGCCAAGGAAAAACAGTATAATAAATGTTTTGAATACTTAAGAAAACAGCTGAAAGAGTCCAATCAGACGATATCAATTGCACGTACAATTATCAATTTTAGTGATATTATGTTTTATATAAAAGATATTAATCAGAACTATATTGCTGCAAGTAAGAGCTTTTTACATTTAATTGGTTTATCAGAAGAAAAAAATATTATTGACAAAGATGATTTTTATATTTTACCTAGACAAGAAGCTAAAAATAATTTAAAAGAAGATGAAGCTATAGTACATACAGGAAAGGCATTAAGAAATAAAGAAGCTTTAATCCCAGGAAGTAGAAAGAAAAAATGGGGTATAATATCAAAAATACCTACATTTGATTCCGATGGCAGAATTACAGGGCTAATCGGTTCTTTTATTGATATTACTGAAAGAAAACAAAATGAAATTATAATAGAACGGTTTAAAAAAGCATTGAGTATGATGGAGGAAGCTATTTGGGTTGGTGAAAAAGCAAGACAAAAAAATAACGGCAGGATAACTATCGATAATTTTTTGTATTCAGTAGATGATAAATTAAGAAAAGCTTTGATGATCGAAGACAAAAACTTGACTTCTAAAGAGCTTTGGGACTATGCTGACTCACTGATTATTGATGAAGATAAAGAGAAAAAAATAAAACTTAAAGACTTACTTAATAAAAAAGAAACCGAAATTCGCTTAAAGTTAAAGCTCCCAAATGAGATTAAACTAATCTATGTAAAAATAAGAACATATTATGATTCTAATTCAGGTATATTTGTCTGGATTGCAACAGAAGACACAGAAAATAAAAAAATTGAATGTATTAGGCAAAACCTAAAACAGATTGGAATGGAAAATAAATTAATTGAAAAAGTACTTAATGCAAAACTCTATGGATAGAAAACTAGATCAACCTAATGAGGACAGTTACTAGTAACATGACACATTAAGTAGGTTTAAGGGGTAACTGTCAGATCAAATCGTGATTTTTACAATTTAGTATTTATGAATGTATCCTTAGTTTCACGAATACAGTTTTTTGAGTATCTACCAGGCTAAAGATTTTTAAAAAATATTAGCCTAGGAGTTTATTTATTATATATCGCTATATCAAACAGCTTTTTTATCAATTTTGGTTATTTCCATAATAGAATTGCCATCTCCAACACCACTGCCTGCGTATACGACAATATTAGTAACGATTCCGTCAAAAGGTGAATATATTTTACAATGTTTCAATATAGCTAAATCTGCTTGATATTGTGCTAATGCTTTTTCCAAATCTTCTTTATGTAATAATAAATCTGCTAATGATACAGAACGTGTTTTATATAATTTTAAATCGGTTTTATATGCTATATTATTATAATTGATTATTGCGGCATCACTTTCTAAATCAGCTTTGTATTCTGCTGGATCCACTTCTTCTACAAGTTGCCCTTTTTTAACATGTGAGTTCAATGGAACTTCGTAAACGATTTGACCTTCTATCATTGATTGCATATCTGCTTTAACTGGCATGCTAGTAGTTGCTGCCAACAGTGAAGTTGTAGATAATGCTATTGTAACAAACGTTAATGTTAATGTTAATGCTAGTGATTTCATTTTATCTCCTTTTTTGATTATTTTTTCTGATATAAATATACATTTTATTAATTTTTCTAAATACTTTGATCTAAAATACATGCAAATATTAATACATAAAATATTTATCTAAATAAAATAAATAAATTTATGAGACAATGTATATTTATACTTAAATAAAGAGACAATGTATATTAAATAAGTTATAATTAATCTTTATTAATATTTAACTCAAATATCAAGTTATGAATTTTTACAAAGAACGTTTTTCAGAGATACGTAAAAACAAGAAATTAAAGCTAAAGGATATGGCAGTATTTATTGGTCGTACTTATGATGCTTTAGCTAAATGGGAACGAGGTGATCGCACTCCTTCAGAAAGCGATGTAAGAATGCTGGCAAAAATAATGGAAATACCCATAACTGAAATATCTGATCTTGTCGATGAACAATTCTATCCTGATGAGATGCATAATAAGGCATATAACATAAACAAGAGTTTATTAGTTGATAAAAATCTTAAGGAAATCAATCATATTATAGAAAATTACAGTGACCTGCCCAAAGCTAAAATCAATAGTATAATTCAATTGGAAAAACACGTAAATGAATTGTTGATTAAAGAGAGGCTATCTGACAAAAATCTAGCAGAATATAAACATATTTTAAAGAAAATTCCTATACTTATATATGTGAAAAATATTAATTTAAAATATAAATATGTAAATTCAGCATTCAGTAATTTAAGCGGTTATTCCCCTGAAAAGATTATAGGGTTTTCTTCTTCAGACATTTTTGGTTTCCAGGAAATAAAAGACATCATCAAATACGAGCAAGAATCTATTAGCCTAAAAGAAAATATTTATGATAAAGAAATTAATATACCTGGAACTAACAATAAAAGAACTGGACGTTTAAATATAGTTCTCAGCTTAAATCAAAATAACGACATATTAAGTATAATTTGTACAATTGAAGATATAACCAGCTATAAAACCATACTAGACAGGCTAAATATACTGGATAATGCATTAAATCAAATTGATGATTTTATATATATAAAAACCTATAATCCTTTAAAATATATATACAGAAGCAAAGGAATTGAAAAAATTACCGGCAGAAGCAGGTTTGAATTTTATGATAATAAAATTTCTCTTTTTGATCTTATCCATCCTGAAGATAAAAAAAAATATGAAATGGAGAGTAAAGCCGAAAAGGCAGAACATAAAATACAAAGATACAGGATACTTCATAAATCGGGCAGATACTTATGGTTAGAAGAGAATATTAATAAACATTTTTATAAGCATCTGAATGCATGGATATATTTTGGAATTATTAAAGATATTACAGATAAAGTAAAGATAGAAGAATTAACTGCACTGCTGAAAATAAACAGTGACTATATGCCACTTGGAATTGTTATAAGGGATGCAGATGATTCCAAATATCTATACTTTAATAAGGCTTTTGAAAAAATTATAGGATACTCAAGAAAAACACTGATAGAAAATGAATATCCAGAATTTTTCACTAAAAATATTCTTCATCCTGATGACAGAGAAGCATATACAAATTCAAAATTAAACAAACATACTAAAAGCTTTAAACATAGAATAATTACACAAAATAAAAAAATAAATCTCATAAAAATTGTTAAAAAGCCAGTTGTCTTTAGAGGTAAAAATTGTACTATCTATACATTTAGACTTCTTAAATATATAGGAGATTATCTGGAATAAGAAAGTAAAAAAAAATAATTTTAGCTATAAGGTAGGCTGTTATAATTAATAGATCAGCTAATTTCGAAATTCAATTAAAAACAGGTTCGAATAAATTTGCCATAAAATGTGATGTGAAATTTATAGTGAAAGACTTTTGAATCAGTTAATAAACATATACAACGTAATAATTTATAATATTAAAAAATGTTTATGTGATTTTTACAAAAATAAGTCTAGACAGCTATAGTCATTAACCGTAATACATACATCAAATTATATACAAATGTTTATATTTTGTACCTAATATATTTTGATACCTGGAATGTCTTTTTTAATTTGATCTTTTCCTTGCTGCGTAATTTTAGTTCCAGTAATATCAATTCTATTTAAATTTGTAAGTTTAGTAATATCGGGAATACATGCATCTGTTATATCAGTTCTGTTTAAAAATAATTTCCTTAATGAAGTAAAATTACTGATAGTTTTCATCCCGACATCTGTTATTTTTGTCCCTGAAAGATTAAGTATTTGAAGTTGATTCATTCCAGATAAATTATTTAAACCTGCATCAGTTATATTGTCTCCGGCAAGTACCAAAGATTTCATTTCAGGTTTATTTTTTAGGTACACCATTCCAGCATCGGAAATATTACATTTAGGTAC
The DNA here is from genome assembly GCA_036011305.1 of Victivallales bacterium. Lineage (GTDB taxonomy): Bacteria > Verrucomicrobiota > Lentisphaeria > Victivallales > GWF2-38-69 > DASCNA01. Next base: position 15,325 of record DASCNA010000132.1, on the reverse strand, counting down.
ATTAAGAGTACTCAGGTAATTCAAATCTTTAATATTGCTTAATCCCTGATTACTGGTCCATGTAGGAAGTGTTAATACTTCTAGTTTTTTCATGACCTGAAGATTTACTAAATTTGCGTTGCTTATTAAAGTTTGAGTGCTTATTCCATTAAATTTACCATACATCTGAAGTCTGAGCATTGTCATAGTTTTTATCTGTTCAGGTGTTCTGTTATAATTAATTGATTTAAGCCATTTTTGAGCTTTAATAAGTTTCTGCTGTTCGGAGCTTATAATTTTTTTTCTGTTATTACCTAAAGTTTTATATTTTGATGAAATATTAATCTGCTGAGAAGAATATAGCAAAAAGGGAAAAATGATAAAAGAAATAACTACAATAATAAAAACTCTCATAATTTACCTCTGAATATTTAAGAATTAAAATAACAATAAAATCATTATATTGATTTTACTAAAGCAATTCAATGGTGATAATTGAAAGTAAATTATTTAAGAAGAATATGAGTATTTAAGAACCGGACTAAGAATTTGATATAGTAATATCAGAGATTCAAAATAATAATTCAGAATACTAACTATATTTTTTTTTATATTATTGTTTTTTATTCTTTCGGACTATTCATATAATTTAGGTAAAAAATATAAAAGAAGAAAAATCCTATTAAGTCGATAATAAACCATACTACTATTTTTATATTAATTAATTCATATGAGAAAATTAGCTGGTAAGGGAAAAAAGCAATAATGTAAAAAATCAATATGCATAACATAATTCTATGATGATTTTTTCTTTTTATGGATTTAGTTTTTGCAATTATTTTAATATTAATACAAAATAACCCTATTATAGCTAAATATAATAATAGAAATAAAATAGTAAGCTGGTTCTCAGGGTGATAAAAAACAATTTTGTAATTTGAAAGATTCATCAGTGTCATGTCATTAATTATTGCCAGCAGTGAACAGCCAAGCATTGAAATTAAAGAAAACGTGAATAGAAATAATTGTTCCAGAGAGATTCAATCAAAACTGAATGGTATAAGCTTAAGTCTTTAAAACATAATAATTAATGAAATATGTGCTTAATCATCAAGTTATTTAACCATTTGGCGTTTCAGAGCAAAATAGACCTATGATTTTGCACGAAATTCTTATATACGCTATAATTTTTTATACAACAGTTTTTTATGGATTCTATTGCAAATGATAATTGACGAAGAGTTAACATTTAATCAGAAAGCACAGGGGAGAAGATATATACTTATATTTTCTCTTTTTAATGGTGTTTCTCACATATGTATAACAGGGAATATTTTAGTGTTGTACCTACTTAAAGCAGGTTGCAGCAGCTCTATAGCAGTATCCATTTCATTTCTGTTTTATATAGGATCGACATCTGTTATATTTTCAAAATTTTTTATTTCCAGATTTGGTTCTTCTAAGACAATGTCTTTGACATTATTTTTCAGGGGAATTTCTGCATTGTTACTGGCTCTTACTCCATTTGTCTCTTTATTTGTTCATAATAAAGCTATTGCGATGATACTCCTTCTTATATTTGCTTTAATGTATTTCTCATTCAGATCTGTAGGAGCACCGGCCATGAGACCTTTGTTCAGCGATTTAACAGATTCTGATAATAAAGGAAAATTCACCTCAGCATATTTTTATAATTATAACCTGGCAATGCTTTTATTTATAGTAATAAGTTATTTCCTACTTAGACATAATAAAAACTTATTTATGTTTCAGCTTATTATAGGTATTGGTGCTGTTACTAATTTTATCAGCTGTTTATTATTAAGTTTTGTTAATGAAACCAAAACAGCAATAATTTCATCAAAAGGAATTTGTTTAAAGACCATTTATAAAAACTGCTGGCTGAATAAAGATGTACGAAATTTCTTCATTGCGCGAGGCAGTTCCATAGCAATATGTGCAATAATAGTCCAGGTTTCCATCATAGCATTAAAAGATATTTATAAAGTATCAGATTCCTTTGCCCTTATATTCACAATAATTCAATTAATTGGAAGTATATCTTTAACATACATAAATAAGCTAATTGCAGAATATGCAGGTCCAAAACCATTAATGATAATTTATATATTACTTCTTTTAGCAATATCTGTGTTATGGCTCTTTTCTCCGCTCAAAATAAATATTTACATCATTACGATAATATTTTTTCTCGGCGGAATAACGATAAGCGGCATTACAGCAAGTTCATTCCATTATTTTTTAATAATTACACCCCAGGAGAATCCTGTTGGTTATTCCATAATGTTAAGTATAACAACAGGTATTATTGCAGGAATAGCAGGTATTATAATTGGCGGTGGATTAGTCAATTTACTATTTTCTTTCATTATACATCCGCTTTCAGTATATAAATATTTTTATTTTATTATGGTGGTATTGTGTATTCCTGTAGTCTACTCATTATCGAGATTAAAAAATTATAAAGGCGGCAGTATTCCAAAGGTTTTGAGATTACTTTTTTCTCCAAAAGCTTTAGTAACATTACATCTTCTGAGCAAAATCAAGAAATATGATTCTATAAGCAAAGAATTCAAATATGCAAATAGGCTGATTTTCAGTAGAACCATGTTGTCAGAACAAGCAATTATTTATTATTTAAATTCACCGAACTCATTGATAAGACTCAAAGCATTAAAAGCTATATTCGACAAAAAAGTCTTAAAAAAATTCCAACCGGTTCTATTAAAAGAATTGGAAAACGGAGAATATTCTACAGGGCATTTCGCTGCTCATATTGCGGGAATAAATAAAATACATGAAGCTGTTCCTCTATTAAGGAAATATTTGTACTCTAAGGACAATATGCTTAGGGGCTATTCTATGGTAGCTTTGGCGCAGATCGAAGATGAAACGAGCTATAAGTGTATTGAAAATATTTTCAGAGAAACAGAAATACCTGTTTTAATGCTTAAGGGAGCAATTGCGATGTCTATGTTTAACACTGACGACTACGTAGATATAGCTTTAAAAAAATTAGAAACAGTCAAATGTCCCTGTTATATCAAATGTGAAATCCTTTACTATGTTGCAAAAGCAATCGGTATAGGCAATGAATTCAATATATTCCTGAGACATTATAATGATGATCATAGAGATGGCATATACTGGATAATAGATAAACTTAAGGTCAATTCAAAACTTGGGGATGCATATAGAAAAGTTGAAGATTTTTATAATAATAATAGATCTAAAACAGATATAATAAGATACTTAGACGAGAATTTAAAGCAATATAAGTCAGAAGTAGGAAAATTGATAGACGTTATAGAAAATACCAGCGAAACAAATATTGTAAATGAAATTATCTATCTCATGTTTATACTTCTAAATAAAATTAATGACGGAATATTTTTTCCTCAAAAAAAGTTGTCATTATTTGGGATATTAAATAGAAACAGAAAATATGACTCTGTTAGTAGAGAATTAAAAAATGTTGATAAACTGATTTACAGTAGAACTAAGCTATCTGAACGGGCTATCATTTACTATCTAAAATCGCCAAATTCATTGATAAGACTCAAAGCATTAAAAGCTTTAACTAATAAAAAAATATTAAAAAAATTCCAACCTGCACTTTTGAAAGAACTGGAAAACGGAGAACACTCCACCGGGCTTTTCGCTGCCAATCTCATGGGAATAAATAAAATATATGAGGCTGTTCCTTTACTAAGAAAATATTTACGTTCTAAAGACAATCTGCTTAAGGGATACTCTATGGTTGCATTGGCTGAGCTCAAATACGAAGCTAGCTACAGGGAGATAGAAAATATTTTTAAAGAAACAGAAATACCTATTTTAATGTTAAAAGGTGCAATTGCAATGTCTATATTTAAAGCTAAGGATTACGTAGGTATAGCCTTGAAAAAATTGGTAACAATCGAATGCCCATGTGTCATTCAATGTGAGATCTTATATTATGTAGCAAAAGCTATCGGTATAGGTGATGAATTTTATATTTTTCTGAGGCATTATATTGATAATAAAAGAGACGGTGTTTATTGGTTAATAGATAAACTAAAGAAGAACTCAAAGCTTGACGATGCCTGCAATAAAGCTGAAGGTTTTTATAAAAATAGTAAAAGTAAAATAGAAACGATAAATTATTTAAATGAAAATTTAAAACAGTATAATACAGAAGCTGCTGAGCTGGTAAAAGTTATAGAAAATACAAAGAATAAAAACATTGGAGATGAAATTATCTATCTAATGTTTATGCTTCTTAATAAAATTAATAGATAGAAGTTAAGTAGTACATTTAAGTGGAGCAGTTTCATTCAAATTGAACTTTAAGTTTTATTTATTCTTTTCAACATTAATAGCGTTATATCGTCAAATTTCACATTGTTCTGATAGTTAAGAACATCCTGAATTACAGTATCGCCAAGATCGTTTAATTCTTTAAGTGAATTTTTTTGGAATATATTTTTCAATCTATCGGTTCCATATGCATTTTTATTACTGTCAGGAGCTTCTACAATTCCATCAGTATAAAAAATTATGGTCTGATTCTGCATTAGCTGAGTCTCTTTAGATATATATTCTGTATCTTCAAATAATCCAATTGCAGCCTTTTTTGTAAATCCATCGGTTTTTATGCTGCCATTATTTTCCAGTAGAATAAATTCATGATGCCCGGCATTTGAATATGTAACTTTACCGGTTTCAATATCATAAAAAACAAGGTACATAGTAAGAAACATCATTTCAGGATTATTTCTATAAATGACTTTATTTACTTTATTCATAATTTTAGCTGGATCATGAGCTGAATATTCATCAATTCCAAGGCATTCATCCTTAATTAGTATTTTTGCTATACTCATATAGAAAGCGCCAGGCATACCTTTACCTGAAACATCTGCAATAATTAATGCCAGTGTTTTACTGTTGAGATAAAAAAAATCATAAAAATCACCTGACATAACGATTGACGGTATAAGGTTTATGTAAAGTTGAAATTGATTGTTAATGTATTTGTCAGTAATTTTAGGTAGAAGAGATTTCTGTAATTTTGCAGCAATTTTAAGCTGAGGTTCAATAACTTTTGCAATTTTTGATCCTACTTTCAGTTTATCATCCAGTGAATTAATAAGTTTAACCATAGAATTAATCTCATCAGCTAAATTACTGATACTTTTAGTTCCTGTTAAGTTTTGCAAGCGAACATCAAAATTACCTTTATTTACAGATTTGATGGCTTTATTAATTATATTGACAGGTTTTTTTATCATCATAAAATAATAAAGAAATGAAAGAATAATGAAAAGCGCAATAATTGAGAGAAGAGTTATTATCATAATTAATCTGATCCTATAAATAAACTTAATAGTTAAATTAATTATAATATTATTTAACTATGATAACAAACCCTTCAAATTTAGATATATATGCAGAGTATTGGTGAAAAAGCAGATGAGTAGGGTAATTGCATTAGAATAATATACCAAAAAACTCTCAGAAATAACAATTCAAATTGTAGCTGGTTTGATTTTATAAAGATTCATGTTTTCTTTATAAAGAGTGTATATAGTCTATAAATGCAATCTTAGGTTATTAGTATGATGATAAACAATTTTATGACAAATAATAATTGCGTTTTTAAATTACTATAAGGAGAAACGTTTAAATGACAACAAACATTTTTAAGCAGCAACTAAAACTTTCATATAGTGACAACAGGCCTGTTTTGACTGATTATACTGCAATCAATAAAGAACTTTATTCTATTGGTGTTCACGTAAGTTGCTTAAAATTACCAAGAGAAGCATTTTCTATATTACAAAGTTCAGACAAAGTGCCGCTTACCCCTAAGAAAACAGCAGATATTCTTAAGATTTTTACTTTAGATAGAGAAGATACTCTGAATCAAATTGCACTTGCAGGTCGTAAACCATCAGTTATGCGTGGTGGAAGTTTAACAACAGCTGAGGTAGGTGTTCCACCTTATCCTAAAATTTATGATTTAAAGAAGATGAGCACAAAAGATCATATTGACGCTGAAATTAAATTTGGAAGACTACATGTGAATATAGCAGATAATGGGATTGGTGTAGATGAAGTTATGACATTGATTGCAGGGGGGCCATGGACATGGTTCTTTTTGTCAGGAAAGAATGTAGTTTTAAAATTATCTCTCAGCAGGGTCAGCTCTGAAGGGCAGGGATGGCGTATCAGTTATTCTGGGCTAAGACCGCATGGCGCTTTTATGGATGCAGAGGACGGTATTTGTGTAGCATATATTTGTGGACCTAAAAATTGGCTGATGCAATATGAATCCCAAGATATTGAAGGTTGTGATATGTTAGGGAAAAACCCGTGGATTGATTTTTCAAACAGATCACCAATTCTTTTAGATTTCGTTAGGTAAAAAGTAAACCTATTCTTTTGAAGATAGGTTATAGACTGGTATTATAGTATAAACGAGTTAGCAATGATTTTGCGGATATATACCGTTAAGAAAGTTATTTACGCATGTACCTATTGATCCTATAATGTATCCACCTTCCTGAATAATTAGTGTAGGTTTATTAATAAAGGATAGATTCTCTCCAATTCTTGTAAATGAATCTGTTGAGAGTTTGAACCCTCCGACTGGATCATTGATTAGTGTATCTGCTCCGAATGATATAATTAAAACATCCGGGTTAAATTTATTAATGGATGTCAAAGCAATTTTAAGTGCATTAATATAATCTTTTTCTCCGGTTCCTTTTGGAAGAGGAAGATTTAGATTAAATCCTTTACCGTAGCCTTTACCTATTTCACTAGAATATCCCCAAAAATATGGATACTCGAAATTAGGATCAGAGTGAATAGATACATAAAATACATGCTTAGAGTCATAAAATATTCCTTGAGTACCGTTGCCATGATGATAATCAATATCCAGAATCGCAATTACTGGGGTGTTGGTACTATTATCAAGTAGATGTTTAGCGGCAATAGCAGCATTATTCAGATAGCAGTATCCACCACAATAATCAGATCCTGAGTGATGTCCTGGAGGTCTGCATAATGAATAAACAATTTTTTCTCCTTCAATAATTAATTCAGCGGCTGTCAATGCACAACTGGCTGATGCTATTGCTGATTCGAAAGTATTTTCCTGAATTGGAGCAGTTGTTCCAAAGCAGTACCATCCGGCCATTGAACATATCCCTTTTGGTTTACTTCCTGGAACTCTATTTGGGAAAACTGCTGGTATTACATCAGTCGATATTGGTTTATCTTTATTCCACAGAAAATAGACTTTTTTTAAATAATTTAAATAATCTTTTGAATGTATATTTAAAATTGAGTCTAAACTATAAGAGTGCGGATGAATTATTTCATGATTATTTGATTTTAAGGTGTCAATAATTTTTTCAGCTCTTTCAGGGGTTTCATCGAGAGTAATTTTATCACCACCAAAAAATTGGAATGAAGGAGTATGCAGTTTATGTTTATTAGAATATATTACTTTCATATAAACTCCTATTCTAATGTATGTTTACATATGAAATTTCTAGTTTATATATCCTTTACTCAAATCCATTCTACCAGGAACTTCCCTATGTGATTGATGTAATAATGTGGAAACGTTCAAGAATTATCTTGGAACGTGAGATCCGTGTTTATTTCGTGATCTGTATATTTTACTTTATATTTATTCAAAATAACTACACGAACACTCACAACTTATAAACATCCATTATGTTTACTCGTTTTCTTTATATACGACTTTTATAATATCGTTAATCAAATAATCAAAGATTTCTGAAGTGTTAAAATCATCATAAGTATAATGAGGATGATATTGAAATCCAAGTAGTGTTTTGTATTTAAAAGCATCTACAATAGGAATTTTCTTTAAAGTAGTTTTGAACTTCTCTGATTGTTTTTTTTCTACTTTTGGATGTTCGTTTATTTCCATCTTATCAGGTGATTTGGATGCAACACTTAGAGGATGAAATGATAAAACTTCTATTTTATCAGGTATTGGAGCAGTCATTGCCAATGTGTGTCTGAAATCTTTATTTACAAATTTTTCTTCTTTGTCATTATCTGATTTAATGAAAATATTAGGGAGAGGATATTTTAATGTTGAATAAACATTAATATCTTTTCTCTTTCTGGCGTTTAGTTCTACATCTATCTGCCATAACTCTTCAGGGCCTTTGTTTGGATTGCTTCTTGCATAAAATGTTTCAGTATAAGGCAGGCCTCCCTCATCAAATACTTTAGTTATTCCCCCCCCGGCATGCAGATAACCCAACTGGGCACCATGGCATGTCCCAAAAATGGGCTTATTCTGTTCAAAGGCGGCATCTAAAAACATTAATCCGTAAAGAGTGTCTTTAATATCATTTTCCTCAGCTTTTCCAAATTTAGCAGTGACTACTGATGGATTGTAAAAAATAGGATGCACAACTGTTTTAGCAGTTGATTCAATAACTAAAAATGAAAAATCGCTTAAAACATCATTGATTTCATTGTATAGGACAGCAAGTCTTGAAGCTCTATGTTCTTTTATGTAATCTTTTATTTCATCAAATAATAGTTTATCAGTTTTGCTTTTGCTTTTTATTTCAACTATTTTTTCCACAAGGTCATTCAAAAGATCCATAATCCTTTGTTTAGCCTCTGCAAATGCCAACGGAGGTTCTACATCTATTTTGTATGGATTGAATGAATAAAATTTAAATGCTAATTTTTTATCTGACTGTATTTTGGCGGCAGCCATTTTGAATGAATAGAAGATTTCAGGTTGCATCCTATCTTCAGTTCTATCGGTAATAACTAAAGTTTTAGCTGTTTTCATAATTGTCTCACTGATCCTTTTCTTTTTCCCATATCAATAATATTAAGATATATTATTTAATAAGACTTTCAATAATTCAAACTTCCATTATTACTAATTCTCTTTGAGGTTCGCATAAAAATCGTCCTCCTTCACTTGTTACCTGAATATCCTCTTCTAAATTCACATGACCAATCCCCTCAATAGTAACACCAAACTCAGCTGTGAATGTACTTCCAGGTTCAAGAGGAACTGCACCAAGATTTCTGTATCTAGGCCATAATGGTCCTACTATTGTACCACCATCGTGGACAGCTTGACCTATTTGATGGCCTAGAGCATGATAAAATTCTGAATAACCTGCTTCAATTAGACTTTTCCTAACAAACCCATCAATTTCATGGCCAATATTTCCTGGTTTATAAAGTTCAATTGCTTGATGAAGTATTGATGATACTGTACCGAAAGCTTTTATAAGCTCTAGTGGTATATTTTCATTATCTTTTTTGAAATAAGCTAAACGTTGAATATCAGAACAATACCCCTCATACTGAACTCCAAAATCAACATGCAATAAATCACCTTTTTCTAAAATAGCTTTTGTTGGAGCGCTATGGCCTGGTTTAGTTTTAGAACCTGCATTCACTATTGGACTAAATGAAGGTGTACAGTCTTGAGAATTAATTGTTTCAAAAAATAAATCGGATATTTCAATTTCAGTCATCCCTGTTTTAATTTTTTCCAATACTTTATTCCAGCACTGTACAGCGAGTTCAGCTGCTTTTGAAATTAATTTTATTTCTTCAGGAGTTTTTCTTCCTCTTACTCTAGTTAAAATATCTTCAGAAGAAATTAGTTTTTGGGAGTATGGTGTATCTTTTAAAAATTCTTGAATTTGAAGAAAAAGTCCATGTGATAAACCATCAGCCGTATAATTACTTTGAGAATAATTCAAAGCTATATTTCTTGGGTTGTATTTTTCTATTATATCAAGAAATTCTTTACCAACTTCTTCTGAATAAATAATAATATTTTTATATAATCCAGATCTTTCAAAATCAGGTGCATCAGCTTGACCAACTAATACTGTTGTATCTCCACATTTGCTAATAAAATAACCTGTTAACCAGCAAGCCCCACTACCAACAATTAAATTACTGGCGGGATCAGGAACGGAATCTGTTTCCCGACAAAAGGTTATCCATAAATCAATATCAAGTTCTCTTAATACTTTAATAGACTGTTGAATTTTTTCTCTTATTATTTTCATATTTTTTATGCCTGCGTTTAATTGATTAATTACCTGATGTTATTCAGCTGTTCTTTCGCAGTTTCTTCTTATTATGACAATACATAGAATGATCATTGATATTATCATAAACAGTGCGCTGAAGATTATTACAGCTGTTAAACCTAGTTTCGCCTGTATAAAGCTTGTACAGCTTTCTGCGACAATTGATCCAACTGTTGCACTTGCAATAAAAAATGAAATTAAACGGGGAGAAGGAAATTTCAATAAAAGTGAACCATATGATATTGAAGATGAAAAAATAGTGGAGCAACCTAAACCAAGCAGAGAAATAAAAATATAAAACATTACTGCATTATAGGATACAAGTATTAAAAAATATGCAATAATAGCAATGATCCCTGAGAATAGAATATATTTATGTACAGCAATTAATTTGACAGCATAACTAGAAATGAAACAACCTACAGCATAAAAAATCCAGAAAAGAGTAATGCCAAAACCAGCAGAATCTGATGCTATCTTAAATGTTTGTGTTACATATTCAACTACCCAGTATGTAAACCCCATATATGATAAAAGATAAAAGAAAATTAATACTCCCATGAGATAAACATTAAAATTCCATGGAGAATATTTAACTTCTATTTCTTTGTGATCAATATTTTTTGTTTCTATTTTACTGAGATTTGGAAATTTTGCTATCAAAGCTACTATGCATATTATAATGAACACAATTACGCCAGATAGGAAAACCATTTGCCAGGTACCTCCTCCGGCTAGTATCCACATTGAAAGCATAGGATATGCAAAGCCACCTAAACTGTAGCAGAAATCAATCCTATTTAAGTTTGATGAACGTTTTTTCCCTTCAAATGAGTTTACAACAAGATAATTCGGAAGTGTATAGACTATTCCAATGCCAAATCCCATAACTATGATGGGAAGGGATAAGTAGCTTACGTCTTTGATGAGCATTATGTAAATGGCGCATAAAGTATAAATAATTGCTGTAATAAATATCTCAACTTTGGGTATTAAAAATCTGACAAGAAAACCGTTGACAACAATGGCTAAAAAATATCCAACCATAAAAAGTGAAAATACATATCCCAAAATTTCTGGAGTTGAATGATAAAAAGAAGTAGCCTGAGATTTAATCACAAATGGTATTACGTTTACACCACCGGTAATAAATGTTAATAAATAAGCGAGTAATAAAATAAAAAAAAGGTTTTTTTTAGATTTTAATAATTCCATTATATTCCCTCATTTAAATATATTATATATCGATTTGGATGAGTTTGTAAAACAGTTCTATGTGCTATGAATTGATCAGTCGTTGAGTCTATATTTATTTTTGTTTTCTTTTAGCTAAAGTTTTTTTAAACCATCCTCCTTTTTGTTGTGTAGTAACATTTAAGAGGATAGCCTGGGCTTTTTTATAGCTTATTGTACCTCTTGTCAAAGCTTTATAAACTTTATCAGATTTTTTTCTGCGAATTACAGAAAATCTGGGATCTAGTAAATCTTCAACTAACCCAATTAACCGTTTCTTAATAATTGATTCTTTTTCTACTTTAGTATCTGCACTCTGGTTTATTTTTGTATTTAATTTAGCTTTAATATCTTCTGTCAGGAGTTTGACTGTATTAGTTAAAGTTTTACCATCTTCCAGTTTTTTTAACAAATTTTTGACACTGTTCACTGCCAATATTTCATAATGAGGGTAGGATGCCAGTTTTTTTAAGAATTCTTCATCTATTGAATTATCTTGTAAAATTACATGATCGCAGATATTAAAACATTTTTCCCATTCCTGCCACCTGTAGAAAAAATCAAGTCCTGTTCCTTTAATATTCTGAAGCGCCATGATTTTATTTGTAAATCCTGGAGGAGTATTATTTGCTATTGTTTCCACTATCTCGTTACCTGAAGCATAATAATTTTCAATGACAATAAGTTTGCATTTAAACCATTTCCATAACAGCTGTCTGCATGTTTCATCAACTTTTTCTGAAGCTTTCACGTCGTTCTGAATTGAGTTGAAGAAATTTTTAAATTCTTCATAATGTTCAAGATTTTCATTGTGAAAACGAGTGATATCTTCAGCGTGTGGATGCTTGGATGTATTTAAAAATTTCATTAAATCATCGATAGTTTTGCATTTTGATAAAATTGTATCATTATTATTGTTATCTTCAGAAGATATCATTACAGAAAGCTTGTTTTTAACATAATCTTCTTTTGTCGGTATTCTGAAATAATCAGATATTTTTATAAAAGCTGTCCTTGGGTCAATTGGGTTATCTTCTACTTTATTCCATAAAGAGAATGTCTTATATTTTTCATCAAATGAATTTTTAATATACCCCATCATGCCCTTTAAATTATTACCGATGAGAAAATGTTTATTTACACTCAAATCTTCTACTAATATATCTGCAAAAACTTTTGATCGTGCAATTCTGTCAGCTCTGTTGTTCACAACAGTAGTGATGTAAGTTTCCGGTTCAGACTCTGGATCGTACTTATCAAAATTCATCCGATACCAGTTCTGCATACATGCATATCTTTCATTAGCTGACATACCGCTGTAGAATATTAAATTTCTAGAAAGAACTTCTGCTTCAGGATACTGTTTTAAAACTCCAATATCAGGAATTATGTTGTCAGCCATTTCTTTAAGTGCAAAATCTTGTGAAATTTCTAAATAATCAGCTATTTTGGCAACAAGTGCAATGTTGTAAGGATGTTCTTCATAAGGAAACCTTTCAACAATATCAGGTGTAATAAGCATGGTTTCTTTCCAGCCAACTTTATAAAATTCTGTATTTCTATGATATGTTTCTGTTTCCAATACTGGGAACATCTGTTCTTCTGTTGTAATTAGATGACCTTTATCAGGGATGAAGTTTCTCATTGTATCAGCAACGTTCCAACCTGCAGGCCCCTGAATATCTTCATGATCAGGAAATGTATTAGTTATCGTAGATATGTCATCTTTCATCCAGTTCCTCTGTAAAATTTTTACATAAGTTGGGGACAGTGCCATACATTCCCATAGGAATACATCAGTTTTCAGTTTGGATGCAAGTTTAACAACATTGTACTGTTCCCATATTGTTGCTTTATCATAAGGACGAAATAGAATAAATTCTGTCATAGTATCAAATGGGCTTGAGTATAGAAACATAGCTTCGCAGCCTGTCGTTTTACTGAATATGCTAGCACCAAGCGATGAAAAAAGCGCCGCTTTTAATCTTTCGGTACCTGATTTACCTCGGGTTCCCCAGCCACCAATGATAAGCGGAATTTTATTTCTGGCTTTTTTTATTGATTGGCTGAGATAAATATGACGGCCGATAAACAGAGCAGCCATACAGGCAATAAAAGCTGATAACTGGTAGATTGTATTTTGATAAAGTGAAAAGAAATAAATTTTAAGTTCAGCAAAAAGGTTATAAATAGAAATTGGAAGTATCGGTGTAAATGCAAAAAACTGTTTAACTTTTGGATCCAGTTTCGGTTTAAAATGTTTGTCGCTGTTTTGAGGTGTAATTTTAATATTGAATCCTAATTTCTTAATCTGAGCAACATATTCAGATGGAGGAAACTGCATATCAGGAGTCCAATTTCTCAACTTAGTATATTTTGTAAAACTAAAAGTTAATTTTAGCTGTATTAAAAATCTTTTTATTGGATTTTTTGGAGCCTGTAGAGTTGTAATTCCTTCATTGGAATAAATACTTATCTTATCATTAGATTCAGATGAAGATATAAGTTCATCAACCAGTGGTAAATAAGGTCTTGCGTTTCCTTCTTCCTGTATGGTGAGTGGTTCTCCCGGAACTTTAGTTTCAGATACTTCAGACATAATTGAAGAAGAGGATCTTATAGTACCTGCAAAATGTCTTCCAAAAGTATGTTTACAGGTTTGCCTTTTATCCGGTGACGGAGTTTTGAACTCATGAAAAAATCTCCACCACCTAAAATCGAGTTTTGCGTTTCTTATAAGTTTCTTTTTGCCTGAAAAAGTTTTAACATATTGTATGGAATAATCATTTTGAGAAATACAAGATAGTATTCTACCTAACGTATTATCATTGATATCTTTGATATCGTTATTTCTAAGTGTAATTGATTTTCCAGGCTTAATTTTTTTAAATTTATTTTCAATTAATGATATGATATTATCAATATCATCATCGGAAATACTCCAGAGTTTTTCTCTACATAGAGCTGCTTTTCTTCTAATAATTATTTTTGGAGAATCAGTGTGGAGTTTTTCAATTAATGCTCCAGTTTGCTTTAAATGTTTTTCAAAATCTGAAGATTTTAAATTTTTTAAAATTCTAAAATTTTGAGGCAGTACTTCAAGTATAAATCTGATAAGTTTATCATCTTCACTTTTACTTATACATTCATTAAGAACATGAAAAACAGAATCAAATATTCTATGCATATGCAGTAATTTTTCTACAATGTTAACAGCTGAACATTTTACCTGTGAATTATCATCCTTGAGAATAATTAGCTCAAAATATTTTATAATTATTTCAGCAGGAAGTTTAAATAAAGTTTCAGCAAGCCCTTGTCTTACAAACGGATTTGGGTCTGATAGTATCAGATCTAAATTTGTAAGGCTTTTCTTAGATGTGTCGAATAATGAAACAATAGTTTTTACAGCATGTTTTCTTACAAAAATATCCTGTTGTTTTATAGGGATTATTTCTGATTCTAATATCTGTTTCAGTTTAGGATAATTTACTAATTTTAGTATATTTATTATTTCACATTTAATCCATGTTGTTGATTTCGTGTCATTATAGGCATCCAGAAGGTTTTTGATATGATTTTCTTTAAAGAAATAATTTAAAGTATGGGGATCTGCTTCGCTCAGTACTGTTTTTAATAAAATAAGAAGATCTATTCTAATTCTATTTATATTTTCATTATGATATTTGTCAAGAATAAAGTCGATAAACGATTCTGTAATTATAAAATCTGAAAGTTCTTTATTTATATTTTTTAAAATAGGTATAAGACAATGATAAATTGTTGATAATTTTTTCTTCAGAAATAATATTTTATGATTGTAGTACTCGTATACAGTTTCCTTATCTAGCCATTTCTTTTTTTTGAAGATTAATTTCTGTTTAAAGCCTGCTTCTAATAAAGTATGCAATATTAAATTTTGATGTTTTTGTTTCTCTTTCAGATTTGTTATTTCATTTCTGAACTTTTTTATTTCA
>DASCNA010000131.1:0-10439 GCA_036011305.1 Victivallales bacterium | reverse complement strand
ATCAATTCTAATAAATTCTAATAAATAAGTTATTTTTTATAAAAATAATAAAAGTTATATTTAAATTTAATATAATTCTGTCAGCCTGGAACTCTCTCTTTACATTTGGTACTAATTGAATATGAACTCTTTTCTTGATATAATTTATTTTAAATTATTAAATACTTAAAATTGAATCAATTATGAAAATTATCATCAGCATCATAATTTTACAGCTGTCGATTTACAGTTTTTCATTTGCCAAAGAATATACAGGAGTTGTAACTCCGTTAATTAAAAGCAGGATCAGTTCCGGCTCAGGTGCTGACTATAACGGAGTAATAATACATGTCGCCAGAATTGGAGAAATATTCAAACCTGAAATACTTAACAGCAATAACAAAGTAGTGCAGAAGGGAACGCCTCTTGTAGTATTAAATCATGCTTATTGGGAGGGGTCAGCTTTACTGGCCAAATCTAGAGTTAATGCCGCCATTGCAGCTTTACGTACTGCAAAAGATGATTATTACAGATATAAAAAACTCGTTGTTGCACACTCTGAAAGCATGATGCTGCTGGAGGATAGAAGAGCCAAATATTTTACGGCAATAACCAATTTAGAAAACTGCAAAATTCATTTAATGCAGGCAAATGCTATTCTCAAATCATGCTTTACAATAGCTCCTTTTGAAGGCATTGTAGATAAGGTTTTTCTCAGTTCTGGCCTTGCAGTAAAACAACCTCAGGTAATTGAAATTTCCCAGTTAAACCCTATAGGAATTAATGTAAAGATGCCAAGAGAAGAAGCATATAAAGTAAATTTAAATACTCCTGTTACTATTTACTCGCTGAGAACAGGGAAAGCATACGGAGTTTATAACAAAAATACTATCCTGTCAGATAACGGACTAACTTTTATAGCTGAAAATTCTCAGGATTTAGCATACCAGGGTAAGACAACAGATGGACTGATAATCCGTCACCATAAAGATATTCATAATGTTTACCCCTTCCCTTATAAAAATATGCTTTCAGTTCCTCTGAATTCAATAATGAAAGACAGCAGAGGGAGTTTTGTCTGGGCTGCGAAGGAAAATAAAACAAACACTCCTGGAGGCTCTATGAAGTCAGTCTTTAAAATTGAGAAAATTTATATCATATCAGCTAACATAAAAGCCAGAATAGCAGGATTTCAGGAACTGGAAGCACTGAAAGATCCAGGTAAACTTGACAAAACCAGTATTATTTTATCAAATCCTCCCGAGAACCTTAAGGATGGAGAACTGATATATACAGATCTGGAAAGATATATTTTTATGCCTGGTGACAGAATTAAGGTAATTATAGGAAAATAATAATCATAATGATTAACGTTCACATTTATTTACCTTTCATCCCCCACTGAAAAACTTAAATTCCTTCAACTTTGCCAAAAACATTATACCGATTAATTTTACCAGCCTCCAGAAGCACCTCCACCACCGAAGCCGCCGCCCCCTCCACTAAAACCGCCACCGCTCGAACCACCACTTGATCCGCCGCCCCAAAATCCTGAACCACCACTTCCATATGTTCTCCCTCTGCCTTTTGGGAAAAAAAAGCTTGCTAAAAAGAATATTGCCAGGAAAATATATATAAACCATCCACTATCATCATCTGAATTATTAGAATTGTCTGATATACTTGTAGATTGTTTTGTTATATTACCTGTAATATACCCTTGTGCTTCTGCTACTGCCAGCAAAATTCCATTACCAAATTCATGTTTCCTAAAAAAAGGAACCATGGAACGAATAATATCTCCAGCCCTGGCATCATTTATCTTTCCTTCCCAACCGTAGCCGACCTCCAATCTGAACTTCCTGTCATCTTTCACTATTATGAGAATAAGCCCATCATCCTTATCTTTATACCCAATTTTCCATTTTTCAGCAGTCTTAATACTGAAATTTTCTATAGGTTCACCCTTAAGTGAAGGAATAATAAGAACAGTCATCTGCCCACGAGTATTTTTCTCAAAATTCTTCAACGCATTTGTTATATCATTTTTTTCCCGGAAAGTAAGCATTGAAGCATTGTCGACAACCCTGCCTGTCAATGCTGGAATAGGCAATGCGTTTAATATACCCACAGTCATAATAAACAGAGCAGTAAGAATAGCTAAAATCTTAAATTTATTAATTAATTGAAATTTCATCAGATAACTCATTTTTATCATTAAGTTCATGTGGAAAGTGTTGTTTTAATATTTTTCCGGCTATTTCAAGTCCCTTTTCTATTCCTAAAATTATATCATCCTGTGAAAAATGCTCTTTCATTGCTTTAACCGTTTCATCCCAGAAACCACTGTCAACCTTTTCATGTATTCCTGTATCACCGACAATAGCAAACTCTCTGTTTTTAAGGGCAACATAAATCAGAACTCCATTACGAAGTTCAGTTTTTGTCATACCTAATTTCTCAAATTTTTTAACTGCAGCCTCGTATATATCGCCTTTAACTTTCTTCTGAAAATGAACTCTAATTTCTCCGGAAGTATTATTCTCTGCAAGAGTAATAGCCTTGATAAGGCGTTTTTTATCTTCATTACTAATAATTTTCATATCAAAATTTTACCTTTGGAACAATATCAATATTTTTACTTTTAGGAGGGGTAAAGTATTCTCTTGAACTGAAACCCATTGATGTTGCATAGAGGTTGCCTGGAAATTTTCTAATAGAACTGTTAAATATTTTCACTGAATTATTATATCTGGTTCGAGCGACTGCTATTCTGTTTTCGGTACCGGCAAGTTCATCCTGAAGCCTGATAAATGACTGATTAGCTTTCAAGTTTGGATAATTCTCCGAAATAGCAAGAAGACGCCCAAGAGCAGAGTTCAGCATACCGTTGGCTGCTGCTTTGGCAGAAGGAGTTTTACCGTCAATCAGCCTAGCTCTTGCCTTGCTGATGTCTGTAAAAATTTCTTTTTCATGGGCAGCGTAACCTTTTACCGTACTTACAAGATTAGGAATCAAATCTGTTCGCCTGGTTAATTGTGTCTCAATTTGTGCCCAGGCTTCATTTACAGCTTCATCTTTAGACACCAAGCCGTTTTTAACAACAATCGGAAAAGCAATAAATATTATTACTACTATAACAATAACAACAATAACTCCAATAACAGCTGCTTTCATAAATAAAGAGATCCTTCTGATTTAAATTATAAAGATTGGAATTTAAGGTAAATTAATAACCAAAGTTTCAAGTTTCAAATTTACTATTCAATAAAAAGATACTAATACTTCAGATCAAATATTACTCTATTATTAACAATCAATTACAGAAAAATTATATTTATTGTTTAAAAATGAACAATAATGATATAATTTACAAAGATAATGTGTTACTAAATATCACATTATGTAATTAAAATGATCACAATCGGAAACAGCTAAAAATGGATTTTTATTTCGATAAATTTAAAAAGTTAAAGAAAGAGAGAAAAATAACTTCGATAAAACTTGCTGAACACCTTGGTGTAAGCAGAAGAACTATTTGGTCATGGGAAACAGGTAAAGCAATGCCTAAGAGAGGTGACATACAGCTCATGGCCCAATTTCTTGAAATTGATGTCAATTCTATTTCCGACATTGCTCAAATAGAAAAAAATAATCATATGAATTTTGAACATTATATTTTCAAAAAACATATGGATGATCTGGACGGATGGATAAATGAATTAAAGAAAGTTCCGAATGCAAAAATAGATTCACTGATAGATCTTTATAATAAATCACTGGAAATAGATGCAGAAAACCAAAGATTACAAAGCAGGTTATTCAGATCAGAAAATATATTGGATACACTTGACCCTATAGTCTATTCAAAAGATATAGACCTTACCTACAGATATGTTAATAATGCTTTTTTATATCTTGTAAGCAGAGCAATTACTAAGGAAGATATAATAGGTAAGACAGCTCTGAATTTATTCTTCAGACGCGAAATTCAGGAAATTATAAATTATGAAAAAGAAGTACTGAAAACTGGCCAAAAAATACTTAATAAAAGAATCGTTATTCCAAATACCAACGGCGGCCGAATTGGTTTTCTCACAATATTTCCTCATTTCAACTTAAATCATGAGTTGGTAGAAATCGTATGTACTATTAAGGACATAACAGAGATTTCAAAAATAATGGATCGTCAACAAGAACTTGAAATATCTATAAATTCTCTTAGAGATACAATTTATATCATGCCTGAAGACAGAAGCGAATATCTGTTTATAAGCGAATCTGTCACGAAAATATCCGGTAGAAATGCCGGTGATTTTATCTCAGATTCAAATCTATGGTACGAGTTGATACACCCGGAAGATGTAAGTAAAGTTAAAAATAGATACCACAGAGAAAATGGTATATTTAATCATTCAATTAATTATCGCATTTTACACACGAATGGAACTGTACGCTGGATTCATGATGAGATGTTTGAAAGAAAAAGTAAGCGTGGAAATATTATATTATTTGGCATTATAAGAGATATTACCGAAACACACATACTTCAAACAAGAAGAGAGGAACTGGAAAAAGCTATAAATGAAACACAGGAATTGGTCTGGGTCGGCGAAACAAGGAATAAAAAATTCCATTATAATTATATCTCAGATAATATCGAACTCGTTCACGGGGTCAGCAAGCAAGAAATAATTAAATCTCACGATGCATGGAAAAGCAGTGTTTACAGTTATGACAAATCAAAATTCACTAAATGGCTTAAAGAATCAAAATTTCCTAAAAAATTAGATTACAGAATAGTTAACAAAGATAAAAATATTCGCTGGGTATCTACAAAAATAGAGAAAAGAGGAAATATTCTATTCGGAATCTGTCGTGATGTCAGTGAAGGAAAATTAAGTGAAAATGACAGAATTGAGTTGGAAGAAGCAATGAATTACGGTGATAATCTTGTTGTTGTAGCAAGATACAAAGATCCCAAAGATAAAAACAGTATATATTATTCTTACATCGGCAATAAAATTAATGATTACTTTGGTATCACAAAAAAAGAATTAAGCAGCAACATCGAACTATGGAAAGATAAAATAGTAAACCCCGAATTAAAGAAAAAAGTTTCATCATGCTATAAAAATGCAGAATATCCAATTTACAATGAATACTCTGTCAAAGATAAAAACAATAAACTTATCTGGCTTTCTCATAAGACCATCAAACTTGGCAATGCTTTTTATTCCTATATTAATGATATAACTGCAGAACATGAAGAAAGAAGTAAAATGGAAGCAATTATCAGTGTGCTTGATGTTCAGGATGATTCTATATGGGTTACAAAAACAGATATAAACAATAAGGCAGAAAATTTATATATGAACAAAGCAAAAGGCGCACTTTATCAAAAAAAAATTCCTGAAATAATGAATGATGTTGATTTCTGGAAAGAATATATACACCCTGACGACATCAAATCTTTAACATCCCAGGATAAACATAATCAATATGCAAGTCTAAACTATAGATTAAAGCTTTCAGACGGAACAATCAAATATATAGAAGAGCAGAAAAATGCTTATATTGATGATAATAAGACAATTTATGCAGGCGGCATTCAAAGAGATGTTACAGAAAGAATAATAGAAAATGAAAAAAATATGGCAATAGTCAAATTGCTGGAAAATTCCAATGACGCTTTCTGGGTAGCCAAAGTAGATGATAATTTATTACATTACGAATATATTTACAATAATCCTGCAAGATATAAATTATACGAAGTAAGCAAAACTGAAATGTCAAAAAATCCATACTTCTGGAAATCTGTAACACATCCGGATGACATCAAAAGAGTTGAATCTATAATAACAGACATGGGTGAGAAAAAAAGATCAAAGGATTTCAGTTTCAGACTTAAATTTAAGGATGGCAGAATTAAACATATAGAAGAAACAAGATTTGTTAAACTAATAAACGGAACATTATATTGCGGGGGTTCTCAAAGAGATATAACAAGTAGAGTTATAAATTTGCAAAAAAACAAACTTATTTTAAACTCTTTAAATTCCTCTCCAGATTCAATAAGAATCAAAAAGAGATACAGTATTGATAATGTTGATTACACATTTATAAATAAAGCCACATATGAAATTTACGAAACAAATGATTTTACAAGCAAAACTTGGCATGCATCAATTGATGCAACAGACAAAGAAAGAGTATTATCTGAACTGGAAAGTTTCTATAAAAACAACAGGAAAAATATTAATATAAAATACAGATTAAATATTAATAACAAAACAAAATACATCTATTCACATGTATATAAAACAGCAATTGACGGGATCGTTTACGAAGTTTCTATTGAACGTGATATATCACGCAGGTAGTTCATAAGCAGTCAGTATATCTATTGACCAACTCACTCTTCTTGTGGTTATAAATTCTTTTTTATTTCGTCATTCTTTTTAGTATGTGCAGATATAAAGTCACCATGAACCATTGCAGCCCCCAGTGAAAGCTCTCCGGCTAGAATTGTTGCAGCAATTATTTCAGCAAATTTTTTACTCTTTCCAGCACCATAGCACCCCAACATCTCCAATGCTTCATTTTGGCATCCAACTTTTGTTCCTCCTCCTACTGTACCAACTAATAGGTTAGGAATAGTAATACTAACATATAAATCATTATCTCCTGAAATTTCAGAAATACTCCATCCACATGCCCCATTAACAATTTGGGCTATATCCTGCCCTGTAGCTATAAAAACAGCAGCAAGTCCATTTGCAAAATGTTGATTTAAGCCAATAGAACCATTTTGCATTTGAGAATAATTTGCAATTCTAAATCCTTGAACAATATCTGCAGCTGCTGCTTTAAAATATCTATTCAAAATAGATGCAGGTATAGTACATTCAGCATGCACTCTCTTACCGTATCCATTTATAACATTCATGAAGGAAGGTTTTTTATCAGAAGAAAGATTGGATCTTAAAAGAAATTTTATATTATTAAATTTTTCTGAAATATGCTTACAGGCACTATTAGTTGAAATATTAATCATATTCAACCCCATAGCATCTCCAGTATAAAAAATAAATTTGGCATAGATTTCTCTATTAAAAATTCTTGTGGTAATTCTTAATAGTTTGCCATGACTTGTCGTCTCTTCGGCAATCTGTTTTAATCTATCAAAGTTATCCTCAATATAGTCTCTAATTTTTACTGCATCATCAACACATTTTGTTAAAAAAACGGGAGTAATATGCATTTCATCTTTTAATATTTTTGTTTTTATACCGCCGGCAATAGATGTAACAAGCATTGCTCTTGTATAACTGTCAACTAAACTTCCTTCTGTAGTTGCCATTGGGACATAAAATATCCCGTTAGCAAAATCTCCATCAACTTTTAAAGGCCCTGCTACACCAAGAGGAATCTGAGTTACACCGATAAGGTTTTCGATATTGCCTGTAAGTGCTTCGGAATCAATTGAATGTTCTTTAATATGGGTAAACTTGCAATTTGTTTTTAGCTCTATATCTTCCAAACGTTTAGAAATAACATCAGTATCATAATTATTTCCGGAATCTCTTAAAATCAAATCACTTTTTCTTATCTTCATTTTTTTCCTCTATATAAAGAATCGGCACAAAATACAAGTCAGGTTTTCAGAGCAATAGAACTATTAGCATATTATAGCACAGCAAAATGACATAATTGCATAAAATGCTGTAAATCTATTAATTAACTGTTAAAAATATATACTTTTAAGTTCAGGATTACTAATTAATAAATATCTTTTAAGACTTTTATTGCTGTATCAATAAAATATCTGATATCTTTACATATAAGCTCAGAAGAAACAAAACTCAATTCAAACTGAGACGGTGACAGATAAATATTATTTTCGAGCATTTTTCTGAAAAACTGAGCAAATTTATCAGTATCACATTTTTTTACATCTTCCAGATTTTTCGGTGCGCTGTTTCTTCCGAAAAAAATTGTAAATATACCTTCATATGATTTTAAATAAACATTAATCCCGTGATTCCTGGCAAAACTGTTAATTTCACTGTCAATCAAATTTACAAATTCAGAGATTTTTTTATACGGATTTATCTCTTTGAGTAAATTTATTGTCTCAATTCCGGCACTTAAAGCTACCGGATTACCGCTCAGTGTTCCTGCCTGATAAACACTCCCTTCAGGTGCCAGATTTAGCATTATATCTTTCCTGCCACCGAAAGCTGCAAGAGGCATCCCTCCTCCTATAATTTTACCTAATGTCATTAAGTCAGGTTTAATACCACAAATATCAGCATAGGAAGTAACACCAAATCTGAAACCTGTAATAACTTCATCAAAAATTAAAAGACTTCCATAATCCAGTGTAACTTCTCTCAATGTTTCTAAAAAACCTTTTTCAGGAGTAATTAATCCCATATTTCCTGCTACGGGTTCAACAATTACACATGCAATATCATTTCCATATTCTTTAAAAACTTCTTTCACTGAATCAATATCATTAAATGGAACCACAATAACATCAGAAACAGCTTTTTCAGGTACACCTGCAGAAGAAGAAATTGAATTAGTAAGCAGACCGCTTCCTGAAGCTACCAGTAAATAATCGGCATGTCCATGATAACAGCCGTCAAATTTCAGAATTTTCTCTCTTCCTGTAAATCCTCTGGCTAATCTAACGGCACTCATCACAGCTTCAGTTCCAGAATTAACCACCCTTACCATATCAAGACAGTTTATTGAGTTAACCAACAGTTCAGCCATCGTCACTTCCTTTGAATTACAAGTGCCAAATGTCAATCCATTATCTGCTGTATTTTTGACTGCCTCCAGAACATCGCTATTGCTATGTCCCAATATCAGCGGCCCCCATGACGAACAAAAATCAAGATATTCATTATTATCAGAATCATATATAAAAGCGCCATCGCCTTTCTCGATATAAACCGGTGCGCTTTCTACAGCTTTAAACGCTCTTACAGGGCTGTTTACTCCTCCAGGAATAACGTCTACAGCTTTACTGAAAAGTTCTTTGGAATTATTTATCTTCAACATAATAAAACAACTTAATTTAGAGATTTAGGGTTTCAAATAGCTAATATCACTTGTAATAATAAATCAGCTCTATAACAATATTTTTCTTAATATAATACTATAAAACCAATACATCAGTAACAGCTTTACTCATTGTCATATATTTTATAAAAAACGGCGTCATTATTTGACGCCATAAATAACACAAAAACAGAAATTATCAATATTTAATTAACTACTTGTAAAGCTCGTTATACTGATTGGCCCAGTATGAAACTACAACATCTACGCCTGATCTAAAAATACACGCTAAAGATTCTCTGGCCATTTCCTTCAGATCTCCATAACCTGCGGCAGCAGACGCATGTATCATAGAATACTCCCCGCTAACATTAAAACCCGCAATAGGTAGGTGTGTTTCACTTTTCAGTTTTGCTATAATGTCAAGGTAAAACAATGAAGGTTTTACCATAAGAATATCTGCGCCTTCTTTCTCGTCAAATATAGATTCTCTTAGAGCTTGTCTATAACAGTTGTATGGAAGTTGATATGTTTTCCTGTCACCAAAAGAGGCAGAGCAGTCTGAAGCTTCCCTGAAAGGTCCATACATTGAAGAAGCAAATTTAGTTGAATAACTCATAATAAGAGTATCTTCTAAATAAGTTTCATCAAGAGCTACTCTGATAGCATGAACCTGACCATCCATCATTGCACTTGGAGATACACAGTTTGCTCCGGCTGCAGCATGAGACAGTGCAATTTTTGCCAGTACTTCAGTAGTTTCATCATTTTTAATCAATCCGTCCCGCCCAATTATTCCGCAATGCCCATGGGTTGTATATCCACATAGGCAAACATCTGTACAAACCAATAATTGAGGAAAATTTGCTCTGATAAACTTTATAGCTCTCTGAACAGTTCCTTCATCATCATAAGCGTATGAACCATCAAATGATTTCCCAGAAGAAGAGTCTACTACTCCAAAAAGCATCACTCCGCCTATTCCCGTTTTTACTATACCTTCTAATACTCCAGGCAACATATCAACACTATATCTAAACTGCCCGGGAAGCGATTTAATAGGTATCTGCTGATTAGTACCGTCTACAACAAAAACAGGCCAAATAAACTTATCTGGAGAAGGTTTTGAACCACCAAACATTTTACGGGTATTTTCACTCTGCCTTAAACGGCGTAGCCTAACCTTTGGATATGAAGCCATTATAACTCTACCTTTCTTCACAGTTGTCAAATTACTAAAAATAAATGAATTACAATAATTTAATTTATTTTAAAACTATATATTAAAAAAACAATTCAAAAATTAATGATTATATAGTTTTTGATTAAAAATATTTTTTATTGATACATAAAAAATTATTAAAAATTTGATTTTATATATATAA
>DASCNA010000130.1:0-4814 GCA_036011305.1 Victivallales bacterium | reverse complement strand
ATCAAGCTTTTGATCCTTTAAAACAGTCCTTACGTCATTTTCTATACAGTACTTCATAAGAGATGGAATATTAAAAATCATTTCAGAATTTTCGCCATGGTAACTGACAACAGCCTGATAAGCATTACGGAGTTTTTTTGAATTTAGTTTTTTCATTTTTATTACTCCTTTCTGATTAATTTTTATCTGTTTCTATTATCTATTAAATCATCAAAAGAAGAGAAAAACAAGACTTGAAAAAGTTACACGAAGTCAACAACTTAGGAAATTATTTGTAAGTCGTTGAAAAGTTAATATGCCTGCAAATAATAAAAAAAAGTTAAAATACTTTGTAACTTTATATATGGTTTTTTGGGACAACAGATTAAAGTTTTAGATGTTGAGTATTAAGATAAATACATAAAACTTTAATCTGTTTTTGTTCTATTATGTGATTTCTACTTTATATCTTTAATTTTAGATAAATCTTTTTTTTGCTTTGCCGTTTCTTCCATTGTTAACATAAAAAGAATATTGTCTTCAAAAGCAGGCTCTTTTGTTATTCCCATATGGGCGGATCTTAATACAAACACTCCGGACCATGCTATTGGCGATGTCATAAAATGTAAATCTTTTTTAATTAATTTTTCATCCCATAATGCACTTAGCGCCAGAACTTTGCCATCTCCTGAACCATATATTATTTTCTCAACTTTTCCTGTATCTCGATTGATAAAAGCTCGTCTTGTTGTTTTTACACCATATCCAAACACCAGGTATAATTTAACATCTTCAGGAGGTGCTGCTGTGATTTCCATTGCCTTAATAAACTGTTTAGCCCGTTTTAAACATTTTGCGAGATGGTCTAAAGCTATAACTTTTCTATCTTCTTTTGATTTAATATCAGGGAGTATGATTTTTAATGTTTTGTCAGCTTTTGCATTGGCTATCCCCCATTTCATTTTTGCCCAGATCGTAGGGTCAAAAATGTCAATAGGTTTTCCCGTTGGATCATCTGCATAATAGAAAGATCTAGTATTAGGAGCTGGAAGCATTTGATAATAGGTAGGAAGAGTTCCAAGTGCTGCAGGCGTATACGGATGCAGACCTCCGCCTCGTTTCATCTCTAGAAAAGTATCAAGAAAACCGGCATTTGGAGTGCCGACAATAATTAATCTGTCAAGATTTTTACTTCCTGCCCAGTTAAGTTTCGGCATACTGCCGTTTTTAGGAAGATCCTGGTTTCCATATCTTAAATAATATCTTGAAACTAACCCACCCATGGAGTGTGCTATAACATCAAATTGAACATTATAATCTTTGACATTATAGTTTTTTTCATACTGCTTTTGCATATAAGCTCTTTTTTCTTTGATGAATTCTCCAAGCCTTGCAGCATTCTCTGGTAAATCTCTTCTCCAGTCATATGCGAAAAGAAACATAGATGCATATTTCTTATCTTTTGGAAGTGGTCTGTTCTCAGGGACGTATCCTCCTCGAATCAATATATTAATCATGTCTTTATATGCATCCTGTTCGAATTCAGTTCCGAGAATTTTAATTGTAGCAGATTCCATAAGTCTCTCAGCTATTACATCATCTTTTAGTTGCCTTAAAGGTGTAGTTTTAGAAAGTGGATGAGTAATAGATCTCATTTTTTCATCAGAAATTCCTATTAGATCTTTGGGTTTAAAAATACCCCAGACATTTTTCTTAGTCTTTATATCAATAAGACTTGCTCCTAGAAAACCATGTACAACTATTAAAGGATTTCGTTTTATTCCTTCATATTGAAGACTCTTTTCGGCTGCTTTTCCAGTAAAAGGGCGTGAAGCATGTTCCATTGAAGTATAGGAACCGGTAGAAGAGGTGGTACAGCTATTGAGTGATATTGCCAGGATTAATAAGACGGAAAGCTTTAGATAACATTTAATATTCTTCATACACCCTCAACTGTAAATGGTTAAAATATTACAACTATTTCTAAGATTATATCCAAGAAATATATAAAGGCAATCTAATATTAAAATATGACATTAAGCCAGGGAAAATATGTTCCCTGATTTAATGATTTGTAAGAAGTTGTGTATAAAAAAAGTGTATAATTTTGATGCCTAGCAGTTTTGATAGATTTTAAATTTTACCTAAGAGATTTCGCTGCATTTTTCAATTTTATTAACCCTTCTTCAAGAATGGATCTCGGACAAGCAATATTTATTCTTTCGAATCCTATGCCTGGTTCTCCGAAAATAAACCCTTCGTCAAAGAAAATGCCGGCCTTATTAACGCTGAAATCTCTTAATTCTCTCTCTGAAAGTTTTAAGCCTCTGAAATCAAGCCATATTAAGTATGTTGCTTCTGTTTCAGTTACTTTTATCTCTGGTATATTCTCTTTGATATAATTTTTTAGGTAAGTGAAGTTATCCTGAATATAGGAAAGAACCTGTTCCAACCAGTCTTCGCCTTCATTATAAGCTGTTTCTGTAGCCAGTAATCCAAAGGTATTCATGCCGGCAAGGCCGTTTGAATAAATAGTTTCCATGAATTTAGTTCTTAAATTTTCATTTGGTATGATTATATTTGAAGTATGAAGCCCGGCAAGATTAAAGGTTTTACTTGCAGCAGTACATACTATGCAGTTTTCTTTGAAAGTTTCATTAATAGTAGCAAAAGGGGTAAATTTATACTCTTTAAAGACTAAATCTGAATGAATCTCATCTGAAATCACCAGGACTTTGTTTTTAAGACAGATTTCACCAATTTTTTTTAACTCATCGTTGGTCCACACTCTTCCTACAGGATTGTGGGGACTGCATAAAATAAGCAGCTTTGATGAAGGATCTTTGGTCTTCAGGTCTAAGTCGTCAAAATCTATTCTATATTTGTCATGATCCTTTATCAAGGGATTTTCAACTATTTGGCGTTTGTTGTTTTTTATTGCAGAAAAGAATGGGTAGTATACAGGTGTCTGGATTATTACTTTATCATCAGGTTTAGCGAATGTTCTTATCAGCATGTTGATTGCCGGTACTACTCCAGGAGATGTACATATCCATTCAGGTTTAATATTCCAGGCATGTCGTTTAGCCATCCAGTTGACTACAGAGTTCAGGTAGGAATCACTTGTTCCGGTGTAACCGAATATTCCATGTACTGCTCTTGTTGCCAATGCATCTATAACCGGTTGAGGGCAGGTGAAATCCATGTCAGCCACCCACATCGGCAAAATCCTATTTTCTCCATAATATGCATTTGTTTTCTGAAGTACATTAAAGTCATTTTTATTCTGTATATAGTTCCATTTAATTGAATTGGAACTAATTCTGTCTATCTCTTTGTCAAATGAATATTTCATTGAATATAAGTCCTGAAGTTAACTGGAAAAATGATTCCATATTTTTGTAGTTTTTAATTTTAATGCCTGATATGGACATGCTTCTATACAACACATACACAATACACATTTTGAAGATTTTACTTTATAGCATTTTTTCTTATTAATTATTGCTTTTTGTACACATGCTTCAGCACAAAGACCGCATTTGATACATTTTTTCTTATCAAAAGAAGGTCTGCATTTTGAAACCAGTGTCAATATGAAAAAAAGTTTTTCAGGTATTTTAGAAAGAAAATCTGCTTTGGATCTTCTGCATACTGCTGCGTCCATATTTTTCCAAGCATCTCCTGTTCTTTTAATAAGCTCATGATCTCCAACTCCATACCCTTTTTCCACTGCTTTAAATAGTGTAAAAATATCATTATAATCGTAGTCATATATGGAACATGCGCAAGAATCTACAGCCACGCCATCTACACCGGCCAGGATTACTCCTGATTTATATGGTTTTCCTGTATTCGGACCATCTCCTTCCATGCTTTTCACTGCATCCATTATAACAAAATCTGGTTTTAACTGGGAATACAGATCAGCGATAAAAGAAGACATTTTTCGAGGAGAAGGGTACTTTCCGTGAAAATGGCTTTTTGCCTGTCCAATCACAAGTCCATATGAATTTTTAACGGTTCCTGTGATTTTTGTAAGTAAATGTGTTTTTAGTTTTGGTAGAGATATTACAGCATCAAAATCATCAAGTTCTTTAAGCACCGGAACTTTAACATTTTTATTAATAAGAATTGTTTTGATATTTTCGAAAGGAATCAGCTTTACTTCTTCATCTTCTGCGACCTGTTTGATACCTGTTTTTTCCCACAGTTGTTTCCATTCATGTCTTCCTGCAGGGCTGTCTCCTACGGTTATATCATTAATGCCCAATTCTTTAAGTTCCTTAATGACAGCTCGAAGAATTTCAGGATGTGTAGTTACTGCAGCATCCGGATGTTTGGCTGTCAGTAGATTTGGTTTTAACAGTATTTTTGAACCGGGTTTTATCTTTTCAGGAAAACCGCCGGTCAGTGCAATAGCTCTATGTACTTTTTCACGTACTAACTTTCTTTCGTATGAGCTGCATTTTACTGCTGCTACTGTAGTATCAAATCC
Organism: Victivallales bacterium; assembly: GCA_036011305.1. Taxonomy (GTDB): domain Bacteria; phylum Verrucomicrobiota; class Lentisphaeria; order Victivallales; family GWF2-38-69; genus DASCNA01. The sequence continues at coordinate 337 of DASCNA010000130.1, read as the reverse complement.
TTTATCCATAATGAAGAATTATCTAATTCGATCCTTTTTTAATTGTTATAATATAAAAAAGATTACTCATTTTATATTATTATAAGATAACTGCTAAACTTAATAGATTATTTTATTATTGCGAATAAACTTAATATAAATAATTCATTTTAAATATAAATTATTTTCACTTTGCATATGAACAGCTTAGAAATTACAAATATCACTAAAAAAACCGGTAAATATATTGTTTTCTTAAAAGACGATCATTCATATAAGTTTCATCCTGAAATCGTCCTAAAATATAATCTTAAGCCGAATTTGACTATATCTTATGATTCTTTTAATGCAATCCTCA
>DASCNA010000129.1:0-1617 GCA_036011305.1 Victivallales bacterium | reverse complement strand
ATTTCTTTAAAACTTAAACCAGCAATAAATAAAAAATGGCACACAATTCATAATACTTAAGAAGACTTGAAGGCAACAATTAACCAACACGATCATTAATTACGGATGATATAGAAGGTGCAAGGCCAAAGTAGTTCTTTAAATAGAATAGAAATCCAGCAATGCATTAAAGGTTTAATGATATTATTTTGAGTAATATTGACAATTATCTATAGCTTATCAATAGGATAAGAGAAAAGTGTTTTGAACTTGCCCTAAACGCAAATTATGAGGAATCCCATGTACACCAATTATCATTATAACCCAGGAAGTTATGGTCATTAAAACAAGTACGAAGACTCATTGGATAAATTAAAGCGCGAATACGATATTGACTATGGCCTCGGTCCAACCTATGACGATGTATACCTAAAATAGAGTTTCACTAATATTTTTAGAGGAAATTCAAGGAAAATTGGGCAGCGTTTCATGGCGAAAGACCACCTAGCACAAGAGATGGAAGGATTTATGCCGAATTAAGGGAGATGAGAAAATCACCAGTAAAGCGTGGTGGATACTTAAGTAGTAACAATAACCTCGCTCAATAGGACATGACTGAATCATACTATAACAATCAATAGGAGTTCTATGGTAAAAATAAGAGGGTTTCTCCGAAAAAACCTGCTAGACAAGATAACATGACAGAGTCTTATTACTAAAACCAGGATAAATTCTATGGCATGAAAAACAGAGGCCAATACCAATCCAAACAACAAACTCAATAGAAACTGCAAGACAGCACTAATAAATTCTATGGAACCAACACAAAGTAGAGAAATAGCAGCCCCTATAAATAGAAACAAGATAGTCCTTTAAAAATGAATGAATAAAACCTGTATGATAATATTAATAATAGGTAATAATAGGAAAGAGTACTGGATTCGAGGTAGAGGAAGCAGGCCGCGGTTGATGATTACCTCAAAACAATGCCTTTATATTAGTAAGCACTGAAGGAGAAATAATTGTAAGAGAAAATGGATTAGGGGATGCCCCAATAAAGTGAATAAATTCATAGAAAGTATAATCCAGGACCAGGCATGAACCAATACGAGGAATAAATGCTTAAAGAACAACGTGCCCTCCAAGAAAGACACAAAAGAAACTATGACCAGCAAGTTCTCCCCGATAATGCCCAATAATAAGAATAAATTACCATGTAAAATTAAAGAGCCATGGATCGAGAAATTCGCTCAAAGCATAACCCCTACACTCATAAGGATGTCAATAATTATGGTGCTTAGCAGTTTGATCAGAAGTAATAGGCTCCTGTCATGCCCCAGTCACAGGATACGAACTTATACAGTAGAAAACGCAGTCCGACATACCTAACCTGTAAGTTTCTGATTTCTCCTTCTGATGTTTTTAAGCATTTTAACTTTATACAAAATTAACAGATGATTTAGTATAATGATTATATTTTAAATTTTTTTAAAATTCCACTTTTTTAAAATTACAAAATATCAAATAATGCTGGACAAGTTCTACCGTGGCCAATCCAAAGTAGAATAAAATGAAGCAGAGAAATAGATGTTGGCTTTGATACTTATTTTTAAGCTGAAAAATAGCACGGAAGGTCTG
>DASCNA010000128.1:0-2918 GCA_036011305.1 Victivallales bacterium | reverse complement strand
TTTGGGTTGCGTTCAGTATTCCAGTTTCAATAGCTGGTACCTTCATTGTAATGAAACTTACAGGTATTTCAGTAAACATTCTTTCACTTTTTGGTTTAATTATGGTTATAGGCTTTATAGTTGACGTCGGAGTTGTTGTAAGCGATTCAATCAGTAAAAGTACAGGTAACGGCAGCCGGCTTGATGATATAGTATCAGGAGTTAAGAGAGTAGCCCTTCCTGTAACTGCGGCTATCTGTACTATTATTTTAGGGTTTCTGCCCATACTTTTAATATCAGGGGCATGGGGGCAACTGATTAAAGCTATACCCATTATAGTTATAGCTGCTCTGGCTTTTTCTCTTTTTGAAGGACTGTTTATTCTTCCTTCTCACCTGAGGAATGTAAATTTTACAAATGGTACTGATAATGTTTCTCATATTAAACTGTTTCAGAGAAAATTTTCGGAAGGGCTTGAACTGTTTATTTCTAAAATATATTTACCATTTTTTCTCCATTTTATAAATATATAATCTTGTAAATATTTATATAATAACTACCTTAAGGTGTTATAGTGAAATATAACACTATATCTAATATGTGAGCAAGGAGAAGAGATGAAAAATAAAATAATTCATTTTTTAATCAGAAATATAAGATTTGTCTGTCCGGTTTTTATACTTATTATTGGTGTATTGCTGTATTCAGCAGTTACTTCAGGAAAAACTCAGGTAAATAACAGTAAAAGAATTGAAGAGGTTAAGACTCTGGCCGGAATACCTGTAAATATGAAACCTGTAAAAATGAAAATTAAAGCATATGGAACTGTAAAGCCAGAAAAAACTGTAAAAGTAAGTTCAGAAGTATCAGGTGAAGTAGTGTATACCATGCCTGGACTAAGAGACGGTATTGTTGTAAAAAAAGGAACAGTTCTTGCTAAAATCAATTCTAGAGATTATCAGATTCGCTTAAGCAGGGCAGAAACAGAAATTGCGATGCTTAAGGCACAAATCAGTAGACAGGAGGAAAAAATAACTGTAGATAAACAGTTATTAAAAATAAAACAGATTTCTCTGCAGCTTGAAGAAAAGAACTACCTCAGAAATAAGGTCTTAAGAGATAGAAATATTGTGTCTCCTAGAAAACTGGAACAGATAATGCTATCGCTTGAAAAGGCAAAGAGTGAATATTTGGTTGCGTTGAGCGAACTTAAAAGCAGTAGACTGGAACTGGATTACTTAAATTCTGATTTAAAAACAGGAAAACTTACTAGGGAGAAGGCTGAAAATGAACTTGAAAAATGCATAATTAAAAGTCCGATTAGCGGAAGGCTGGAGAATGTGTCGGTTGTTACAGGGGAAATTAGTCCTGAGAACAGCAGGCTTTTGAGTATAATTGATGATAATTCGCTTGAAATTCCTGTTTCTATAAGCATGGAGGAAGCTACTTCTGTACTTCAGTTTAATCCTGAAAACAGTGAAGACTATACTCATTGGTTCAAATTTGACAATCAGTTCAGTAAGGTAAGAATAGTATGGAAAAACAAGCTTCGTAAAGTTGAATGGTGGGGGAAAATAATAGGAATTAACAGTTTTAATGTTAAGACCAGGACTGTGGAATTGGTTGTGAAACCTACAATACCTGTCAGCGCTGAACTTGATGATTTCCCACTGGTTTCAGGACTATACTGTAGTGTTTATATTTCAGGCAGAGAAATGAAAAATGCCATGGAAGTGCCCCTTAATGCAATACAGCTTAACAATGTTGTATATACTGTCGGAAAGGCAGGAAGGGCTATGGGACACAAAGTCAATATACTGCGATACAGCAGTTATCAGGCTGTTATATCCTCTAAAGGTTTTAAAAAAGGTGAATACATTATTGCTCAGAACCTTCCTGACGGACTAATTGACAGTACAAAAGTAAAAATAGTTAAACCATTAAACAGTGCGATATAGGTGTTGGCAAGAGTATAAAAGAGGAAAGAAAAATTATGTTCAGATCACTTTTTACAGCATTTATAAAGAATCATATGCTCGGCAGCATTATTATTGCAATAATTATTTTGGGCGGAATAATTGCCGGGTTTTCAATGATAAAAGAAGTTACTCCGCCAATCGTAACAAATCAGATAACTGTAACTGTTAAGTACCCTGATGCCGGACCTCAGCAGATAGATAAGTCCATATGTATAAAGTTAAACAATGCTATTGAAGATCTGCCGGGTGTAAAAACCATTACAACTACAGCCTTGAATAATAAAGCAGAAGCATTAATCACATGCAGGGAAGGTTATGATCTGTACAGGTTAAAGGATAATATACAGACGCAGATAAACGGCATAAGTGATTTTCCTGCCGGAGCAGAAACTCCTTTAGTTCAGGTTGTGCAACACTACTCATTTGTAACACAGGTAGACATTACCGGAAATGTGCCCGAATATCAACTAAGAAGTTATACACTTAAGTTGAACAGGGAACTAAATCAGCTCCCTGGTATAAGTAAAACTGAATTTCAGAATGAAATCAGTAAACCTGAAATTAATATAGCTGTCTCTGAGAGTAATCTTAATAAATACGGACTGACATTTAAAGAAGTCAAAAAGGCAATAGAAGAGAATGATATGAATGTTCAGGCAGGCCAGATAAATACCAAAGCTGAAAAATTTACAATATCTGCTTCAGGGAGAAAATATAATGCCGGGGATTATAAAAAAATACCTGTAATTTCAGAATCAAACGGTACAGTCGTTAAACTTGGTCAGATAGCAGAAATTAAAGACAACTATATTCTTGACAATGGAGAGAAATATTATTCCAGAGGTGTAGAGAATAGACCGCATTTTTTTATTAATGTTTATACAACAGGGAATAATGATGCTGTTAAATTAAGTGAAACTGTTAATCAGTTTATACATAAAATTAGCAGTAAACTGCCTC
>DASCNA010000127.1:0-4304 GCA_036011305.1 Victivallales bacterium | reverse complement strand
TTCTTTATCATAACGGATAAATGCAGGTATAATTGCATAAAATGATGGACTGAGTTCTTCGGTAGTATTTTCATTTTTCTTATTGAATTTTGCTAATTTCATAGTATTATTTCTCTTATATTGAATTTTGTGCAGGATTAAGTTGTGTTAGAACTTGTCCTGCATTTTTTATTTTTCTAAAATATTACATATTTAACTTCATTTTTTAGACACAATTATTACGTTATGCTTTATGCACCTTTTATTGGATTATTTAAATATACGTTATTTCTTTTAAAACATTCGTTAGAATATTAACGAGAATAATCTAAAAAACAATCCTTTAACCTCACACTGTTATATTACTGTTCAAAAGCATGAAATTAAGAACTTATTACTTAGTTTTTTCTTGATCAGTAATGGGATATTTCTTTAAATAATAATAAATTTGATCCCTAGTATATTCTTGACCTATATCAGAAAAGAAGTTGCAGATATCTCTTATTCTTGCGTCTTTGTTTTTTAGTAAAATTAAAGCCTGTCTATATGTTTTTATGTGTGCACTTACTTTATACCCAGCGGCAATTTTTAATATTTTTTCGTCACAAACCATAATTGCATTTTTTTCTTTTAATTAATATTTTACCATAGTTATAATGATTAAACATTTTACTTACAAGTCTTCTTGTAGTTTATTTGTAGTTATTATTATTTTTTTTTGTAAATGTTGTAATTTAATATTTTTATCTATATATAAATAAATAGTGCTGTTATTATTATTTTAATTCTTATATTTTTTTACTATGATTAATTTTTCACAAAGACTAAACAATTATTTGAAAGAGAAAGGAATTTCTCAATCTGAAGTTGCAAGATTATGTAATTTAAAGCAACAGACTATAAGTTATATTATAAAAAATAACCTACCAAACTCAAAACTTGCACCACAAATTGCTGAAGGATTAAAGATCAGACTAGAATGGCTTTTATACGGCGAAGGTAGTTCTAAAGAAAGTATTTTTTCAGAAATTCCCCTTGTAAATAATTATAAAGGTCTCAAAGACTTTTTGTATGATAAAACATTTAATGAAACAAGTTCAGTTTTAATAAATAAGTATATAGGATTAAAAGCATTTGCTTTTTTGTATAGAAGTAACTTTATTATAATCTGTTATGATATTAATGTTAAAGATTTTGGTTTTGAATACCTGTCTTTTTTTGATAAAAAACCTCTAATAACAAACGAGTATAAAAAAGATGACTCGTTTGTTGTTTTTGAAAGAAGAACACGTCATGAAGATTTCTAATGGAATACAAGAATATTATTATTATTTAAAAGATAAATTTAACATTAAAAAAGTATCGGTAAAAATAGAGAAATTTGAGTTAGATAAGGAAAAGGTTATTGTTTTATATAGAATTGGAAATAAAAAATTGCTTCTAAAAGAATGTATGTATTCATTTCAAAATCAATATTTTGAATATCTTTCTTTTTATGACCAACATAGAGTAACAAAATTTTCAACTTTACAATCTGTTTTATCAGAACTTTATGTAAACAGCAAAACATTATTTTCTTTAAAAAAATATATTTCAAAGGAAATAAAAAATGAACAATTATTTTGAAATAAAATATTTTAAAAGAATAGCTAAGACTAACTATGTTTTAATAACCTTATACTTGGCCATATCTCTTACTGCACATGTAATAGCTAATAGGCTAGTATTGTTTGATGGAATACCAATTATATCAGCTGGTTTTATTTATATGGGAGTATTTGTTTTAACTGATGTCTTTGCTACATATAATCCAAGAAAACTAGTTTATTTAATTATATGTTTAGAAGCATTTTTTAATTTATTTTTCATACTATACGTTTCTATTATTGTCCAAATGCCTGCACCAAATTATTTCCCTACATCATCAGCAATTGCCTATAAAACTGTTTTTTCTCCCATTTTAATTTTGTATATTGCCAATTTAGGAGGAACTTTTATATCAGCGATAGTAGATTTATCTTTATTTTATTGGTTCTATAAAAAATTAAAATGGTACTTTTTAAGTGCTTCTTTTACTTCTTCAATTATTACAATAAGTGTTTACACGTGGATTACAGACTATTTTGGTTTCAGAGGTACTTATCCAAATCATGTTATTGAACTGACTGCTTATAATCTGTTAACTAATTTTATAACTCTGCTCATATATTCTATTATTGGCCAAATATTAGTTATAGGTATATTTAAATATTTAAACAGAAAATAATCAATTCTGTTCAAGTTCCCATTGAATACCATATTTGTCTATAAAATAAAAGTACCTAGTATTACTGATAAGTTTTCTCAATTTATCTTTTTCTGTAACACTGTTTTCAAGCTTATTATCAAAAAAATAAAATTCATCATTAGTTATATCATCTATTTTAAATGGACAATAATTTGAATCTGAGCTAATTAATTTGATATCGTTTTTACATATATATTCAAAAGCTTCTTCTATATTAGAAATATTTAAACTTATATGGCCAAAGCCAATATCATTAGTTTTTTTTTCTTTTTTAGAATTAATTCCTATTGGATTAAAATATTGCATTAATTCTAAGGTTATATTTGCACTAGGAATAGATAAAAATCTAATAGTCACGTCTACTTGATTTGGTTTGAGCATAAATCCGGCAGATTTAGAAAAACCTGTGTTTTTAAAGTGTGGAAATTCTATATTTTCTTCTGCATTAAATAATTTTTTATAGTAATTGGCACCGTTCTCTATATCATCTACAATTATATTAATATGGCTTAATTTTATAAAATTAATTTTCATTTTACTACCTCTTAAAATTAAAATATAACATGAGGTTAAATATTTGAATCTATTTGTTAGTTTTCAAATAATAAATAGGCTAATATCTAACTTTTCTGTCTGTCAAAGTAATGGCACGATGAATAAATCAATAATAATAATTATATTGTAGTTGGTTTTCTTTTTACTAGGACATGAAACAAAATATAAGCTAAATATCTAACTATAATGCATTTAACCTACATGGAAACGGTAGTATATCTAGGCTGTTTTTATGCTTTATTTTGCAATATTGTTCAAAAATTGAACAATATTGCAAAATAGGGGCGAAAAAACTAATTTTAAACTTTTGCTTTTTCCTGTTTTTTAGGACGACCGCCAAGTCTTCCGTTAAGTTTGGAGGCTTTACGTTTTTTAAAACTTCGTGAACGTCCGCCAAGAGCACCTGTTTTTTTTGAATAAGCTTTTTTTCTGTTATCAAGCCAAGTTTTAAGGCTTATTACATTAACTTCTTTTTCCTCATCTCCGATTAAATCTAATTCTAAGTCAATATCGGCTTGCTCCCAGCATAGACCTATTCCGTCAAATATTACGTCTGTAAGTTCTCTGATACTACAATATTCAAACCACGGATAGCGAGAGAAGGGCAGATAATATTCTTCGCCTTTTAGCGTTACAGTAATACTGCTAGGAGTTATTGACGTAACTTTAGGTTTATCTATGGTATTTATTCCAAGCATTTTTACACTCTCTTTCTTTATCTTTTATCTCTTTTAGAATCTGATTAATTATCGTATCCGAAAAGTTTCCTGTTATTTTAGCTACTTCGATTTCAGGACTTAACCAAACCTTTATTTCTCCGCCGTTTTCATAGACTGCATGAACGTGCATTCTGCTTTCCTCGTTCATATAAAATCTAATTTTGAAACCTTTATACTTAAAAATTAACGGCATGTTAAAATTCCCTTATTATTAATATAACCTAAAGCCTTTGGTTCTTCAAGGTAGTTAATTTAATTCAATATCCAATTTTGGCTCTAACCATTCAAAAAAATGATATAAAAGCGATTCAGATATAGTTTTAGGATCTGGCATCTTTAATAAATGTCCTGATATTGTTTGTTTATCTGAAATAGATAAAGTTTTTTGATGCTTTGTATAGTATTTATGAATATCTGTGTAAAATTCTTTCTTAGTTTTACTGGCTAGATAATCATCTAGTCTTTTAAACAGAAAGTTCTTGTCTATTTTAGACACATTGAGCCTAATTATCATTGTTATTGATGTAATTTTTCTTCCCTCTTTATTCTGTTTGTATTCAAAATAAAGCTCTGATTTCTCTTTTAGTTCTTTTTGCGCTGCATCAATTACATTTTTTCTAAAAAGAGCTGTCAATACTAGAATAAGTTCCATAGGTAATATTAAATATATTTCCATAGCTGTCAGTTCTTCTTCAAGCAGCCTGCAGGCTGCTTGAAGAAGCCTATTATAACTTTACACTTATTTAGTTTAACAAATTAAAAAG
>DASCNA010000126.1:0-5442 GCA_036011305.1 Victivallales bacterium | reverse complement strand
TTCTTTATCATAACGGATAAATGCAGGTATAATTGCATAAAATGATGGACTGAGTTCTTCGGTAGTATTTTCATTTTTCTTATTGAATTTTGCTAATTTCATAGTATTATTTCTCTTATATTGAATTTTGTGCAGGATTGAGTTGTGTTAGAACTTGTCCTGCATTTTTTGTGTTCTTACTCTCTTTAAGCTTTCTGATTTTGACACAAAAGGTACCATTGCGTCAAAACGCTTTTTATTGGATTATTTTAAATTATCTCTTATTCACCTAAACTATAAATAACTTCTGGGTTATATTCTTTAAGTCCCAATAGAAGAAGGTCGCTAACAAGACGACGCTTCTTTAAATCATATTTATGAGATAGTTTATCTATCATATCAAATATTTCATTCCTGACCTCTACTACTGTAAAATTATTACTTCCCATAATTTATAATTTTCTATTAAAGTTATGATATAATTGTTATTAGTAATAATATATTAATAACATTAAATCGCGTGATTTAAAGTTATTTTATATATTTTTATTTAAAAAATTTTAATTTTCTATAGTTCAAAGCTACTTTCATCATAAAATAAGAGAAATAAAAAATGAAATTAACACCACAAATACAACAAGCTATAACATCTTATCTCAATGAAGAAAAAATTACCGCTAAAGAATTATCTAATCGCTTAAATATATCAGAAACTAGTGTTGGACGCTGGCTTAACGGAAGAATATATTCAATTGCTCCTGATTCATGGGCAAAATTAGAACCTCTAATTAAAAAATATATAAAACCTGTACCTAAAAATAACTACCAACTACCAACTGAAATCCAACTTCTTATTTCTTCCATTCAAAAACTAAAGCCTAATGAAAAATTAAAAGCTTTAGACCATATAATTGATAAACTTCTTAAATAATCCTGAAGTTTATTTTCTGCCCTCTCTTTAAAAAATTCATAATAATTTATTGGTTTGTTTGTTATTTAATAAACAATGCATAAAATACTAAAAGCATCAAAACAAATCAAATATTTTTTTTCCTATTTTGATCGTTGTCCACTGTTTTCTATTTGTGGTAAGTTTTTTTAACACATTTAACTAGTGTTTTGATACATTTATTATGTTTAATTTTAAAAAATTAAAAGAACTAAGAAAGCATTCTAACATTTCTGCTGCTGTTTTAGCAAGAAGGGTAGGAGTTTCTGCATCTGCTATTAGAAAATGGGAAAGTGGTGAAAGAGTTCCAAAGGATATGTATATTAGAAGAATTGCTGACATTTTTGATTTGCCAATTCATTTAATATCAAACCTGGATGATAGAGCTCCAAATCTAGATAAAATAACTGGATTTGGGAAAGATTGGTTAACTGTATCACATAAAGGGTCAAAAATAGCACAAGAGATAAATGATCTGATTAGTAAATTAAAAATATTACCTGACTTGATAGATAGTACAGAAACAACTATCAATGCCCTAATGACCTCAAGTAGCATATTGATATACATAAAAGACGGTAAAGGTGTTTATTTAAATGCAAATAGAGGTTTTATGGAAGCAATTGGAATGGAATATAGCACTCCTATACGTGGGCATTATGAATATGATATTAAAGGATTTGGTAAAAATGCCCATGATAATCATATAGAGGATATGAAAATATTAAGTGGAATAGAACCAGCAATTCTTAATAAACCTGGTTATATACTAGGGTCGAATAAAAAAAAACATGCATTAATATCTAAAGCTCCAATATATAGTAAAACAGAATTAGGAAAAATTGCTGGTTTAGTCGCAGTTTATATCGATGTAACAGAGTTGGTACAAACTAAACAAAAACTTGAAGACAACAAAATACAAATAGAAAAAATTAACAACCAGCAAAATCGTTTAATTACCTACTTTAAAGAATATTTCCCCGATGGCGTTATTATCAGAGACTGGGATATGTCTACTGATAATCCAGTTTATACAATTAATCAAAAAAGATTAGATATTTGGGGTGTTAATATGGACATAATTAATAATAGCCCTGAAACTTGGCGCGATATGATACATCCACTTGATAAAAGATGGGTAATAGATATGCATGATAACAAAAAAGGCATTAATGGTGAATTTAGAATCATTGATGGGCATGGAAAATTCAAATGGATAAGCGAAGTTACAGTTACAAAAAATGATAAACTTAATAGAAAATTTACGATTTCTATCAACCGAGACATAACAGAGGTAAAAGAAAAAGAATTATTATTGGATATGCTAAAAGCATTTTTAAATGAAGATGATAATGCATTTTATATAGCTATGACTATTGAAAGAAAAATAAATAAAATACTATATTCTTCATCAAATTTTAATAAATATATTTACAAAGAAACAAAACGTAATTTTAATAGCATAAATCAAATTGAACAAATTATAAATTCTAAGGACTTGGATATTTTTAAAAATAATAAAAAAAAAGCTTTTCAAGTTGGAAAATCAAATTGTTTTTGCAAAATAAAGACAGGAGTTTTTTATACTACCTCACATATAAAATTTTTACAGAAATCTATACAAAATGAAAAAATACTTACTATTTCAATTCAGCCAGAATAAATATAACTTATGTTAAATAAAACACAAAAACGATTTAATATATTTATGATTGTGCTGCTAGCTGCATCACAACAAATAGGACTTGCAATCATCACTCCTTCTCTTCCTCAAATGGGAAAGAACTTAGAACTTTCTGCTACTCTTGTTATTTGAACTTATATAATAGGAATGGCTTTCGGACAAATTATTTGGGGCACATGGTCTGATATAGTAGGACGTAAAATACTTCTAACTTCTGGAGTTTTTCTGTTTAGTATTTCCAGTTATTTAATAACTATTGTTAGCCCTGACTTTATTTTACTATTGAGGTTAATTCAAGGAGCTTCTACTGGAAGTATGTATTCAATATCACAAGGCATTATTGCTGACCAATCTGAGACAAGAGAAAAAATGATATTTAATGTTGCATTATCAGATTTAGGCTTTGGATTAGCTTGGATAATACTCCCATTCTCAGGAGGTATTATAGCATCTATAGGAAGCTGGAAAGAAAATTTTTATATAATGTCTGGTTTTATATTTATTATTGGTATATTTTGTGTTTTGCTGTTAACTGAGTCCAGAGATACAAAATTATTAAAGAAAGAATCAATAAAAAGTAGCTTAAGAAATTTTCTTAAGATGTACTTAAATCCATGTTATATAATCATACCTATAATTATCGCTATACCAAACATATTTTTCACTACTTTTAATAGCATCTTTCCTTCTCTGGTAACAAATAAATTAAATTTATCTCCCTTTATCATCGGCATTGTAATTACAATTTTGGGTATTTCATATACAATCGTAGTTTTTGCTAATACAGGTTTTTTGGAAAAATATAACTCTTTAAAAGTAATGTACTCAATGACTTTCTTATTTATAGTAACAGCTGTTATTCAACTATTATTTTCGCTTATAGGATTTTATAATATATATATAATATCTATTCCTGTTATACTCAATGTAGCAATATGGGGGATTATGTTTCCTCATATATTAGCTCATGCTCTTATGATTTATCGTAAATCAGGAGGCCTTGTTGGTAGTCATTGTGGATTTACTTTTTGGTTACTAACTGGTATATCAGTAATGCTATATGGAAAGATCTTCAAAAACAACTTCACTGATATGTGTCTCTTTACTGTAATTCTTTCTATGATTACGATTTTTTTAGTTTTTTCTCTCGACAAAATATGTAAAAAAAGGGCAATAAATGAAAATATATAATTCAAAAAAATTGTTAGACGGCTTGGTTTTTCCAGAGTCTCCACGTTGGAACCAAAATAAACTTTGGTTTACTGATATCTATTCTAACAGAATTTTCTCTGCAAATCCAAATGGAAAAACTGAAAGTGAATATAATTTGCCAGCGATTGGATTTGATTGGTTGCCTGACGGTTCATTAGTTTATATTGAACGAAGTTTAGAACATAATCGGATAATGAAATATTCAGATGGAAATCTTGAAATTTATTGTGACCTTAAATCTTTGAGTCCATTTCAGTTTAATGATATGACAATTGATTCTCATGGTAATATATACACAGGTAGTACGGGTAACAAGATGGACAACCTGAATCAAATTGATAAAACTAAAACAGCTCCATTAGTATTAAAACCTTATAATAAGCACCCCGTAGTCGTCGCTGAAAATCTTAATTTTCCGAATGGTATTGCCATATCACATGACAACAAAAAACTTATTGTTGCTGAAACTTTTACTGGAAAACTTACTGAATTTACGATTAACTTTGATGGAACATTAAGTAACAGACAAATCTTTGCTCAACTAGATAATATTTATACTCCTGATGGATTATTTATCGACTTAGATGGAGCTGTATGGGTAGGTGCCGGAATAAATTGTTGCATCAGAGTAAAAAAAGGAGGAGAAATCACACATAAAATAAATACTATTGGGCATAGGTGTAATGCCTGTTCAATGGATAATAAAGGAACAATATATCTTTGTACAAGAGGAAAGAAAAACCCTGATCCAATCGATTTATCTCATAAATCAGGTATGATTGAAGTAGTTACAGATAATTTTATATCTAATGCAGGTTGTCCATAGCAACAGCTATAGCTCCATAGTTCCCAATATCCTCACCAAGTTTACTGGGAACTATTTTACATTTAGCTAAATTATGTTTTAATGTCTCTGCTTTTAGAACATCGTTCATTATAGGATCTAGTAATATTTTACTACGAGAATAAATACTTCCTAAAATAATTATTTCTGGATTTAAAATGTCAATTAACATAGATAATCCCATTCCAAGATAAAATGCAGATTCCTTAAAAATATCAATTGCTAATAAATCTCCATTTTTTGCAGCGATAGCAACATCTTTTGCAGTAATGTTTTCTATCTTTCCATGATTAAAAGAAACATTCCCATTTTTTTCAATAGCATATTTTTGTGCTAGTTTAGCTATGCCTCCTCCACTTGTAAACCCTTCAAATGATCCAGTTTTTCCATATCCAATAGGCCCCTCTTTAGCTACTCTAATGTGTCCAACTTCTCCAGCATCGCCTGAAGTACCTTCATATAATTTACCATCAAGAATCAAACCAGCTCCCATACCAGTTCCATGTGTAAGAAAAATTACATTTTTATACCCCTTCCCTGCACCAAAATACCATTCAGCTAAAGCACATGCATTTGCATCATTCATTAAATACGCTTTTCCACCAAATTGTTTTGTAAGCATCTCAGTAATTGTAATATTATCCCATCCAGGTAAATTTGGAGGTGATAATATAGTTCCAGTATTACTATTTAAAGGTGAACCACATGAGATTCCAAATATTTGATGCTTATTAGAAAGTTTACTAACGGCTTCAAAAATATTCGATAAAGTTT
>DASCNA010000125.1:0-7084 GCA_036011305.1 Victivallales bacterium | reverse complement strand
AGTTCTATTTATTTTTGTAATAATAGCAAATAAATACGGTAAGGGATATGCTTACAGAATTGGCGCTTTATTATGGCTGATTTCATTGTTTATGGTGTTTACAATATCACCTGGAGCATCTATTACTTCTGTAATTATGCATTTCACTTTTATGGGCATAGGTCTTTCTCCATGTTATATGATTCCATGGGCCGTACTGCCAAGTGTCATTGATGTAGATGAGCTTATTACATCCAAGCAGAGATCAGGAACTTATGCTGGTGCGATGACACTGTTAAGAAAGATCAGTCAGGGATTGATCGTTCTTCCTTCAATTGGAATTATTTTGTCAATAATTCATTATGTCCCGGATCATGCCCAGACTCCACAGGTCTTGTTTGATTTGAGAATAGTATTTATATTGGTTCCTCTTTTTCTGGTTGCAGTTGGATTCCTGTTCGCTCTGCGTTTTAAAATTACGCCTAAAACACATGCTATGCTAAAATCTGAAATAATGAGGCTGAGGAACGGTGGAGAAAAAGAAAATGTGGAACCGGTAATTAAAGAAACCTGTGAAACTTTGACTGGGCTTAAGTATGAAAATTTATATGATGAATCAAACACTTATTTAAAAAAGAGAAAAAAGAAAATATTTGCTTAATAGATAAATCAGGAGATAGAAAAATGAAACACAAAGTAAAATTAGGAGTGGTATGTCTGGGCAGAACAACATTTGATTATAAAGCTGCTGAAGAAATATACACGAATATGCAGATAGAGCTTTTAAAAAGAGATGATATTGAATGGGCATTTGCTGAAGAATTAGTTATAGAAGTAGAAGATGCAAAAAAAGCTGCAGTTGAACTTCTTAAACACAACATTGATGGGTTTGTCTGTATCAGCGGTACATTTCATCTCGGACATCTTGTTCTTGAAATCAATAAAATACTTAATAAGCCTATTCTGTTATGGGGATTGAATGAACTTCCATATAATGGTGGAAAAATCAGATTGAATTCTGTATGCGGCGTAAATTTAAATGCTTCAAATTTATACAAATCAGGTATTAGAAATTATCATGTCACTATTGGTGAAGATATCGATGAGGAATGGGTTGATGCTGTTAGAATTAAGTCATGTCTACAGAATGCACATGTCGGCATTTTAGGATATAGAGCACATGGTTTCTTTAATTTAAGTGTATATGATCTTAATGCATATAAAGAACTTGGTATTCTGATCGATCACTATGAAATCTCAGATGTGTTAAACAATGATGTTGATAAAGAATTGCTGAAAACTTATAGAAGCAAGGTTAAAGAAACATTTGACTGTTCAGGGATCAGTGATGAACAGGCCGAAAAAGTTGCATTGCTTACAGCAAAATATAAGAAATTTCTTACAGATAATAAACTTGATGCAATAGCAGTAAGATGCTGGCCTGAATCTGCTAGAGATTTTGGGATTTCACCATGTGCAGCTTTATCAATTCTTCAGTCAGAAGGTCATATCATGGCATGTGAAGGAGATTTTGAAGGAGCTATATCAATGCTTTCACATAAAGCTATAGGAGGAGAAACTCCTTATCTGTTCGATTTTTCTCAGGTTAATTTTGAAGATGACTATGCTCTACTTTGGCATTGTGGAGTTGCACCATGTAATCTCTGGGATAAAAAATGCGTTAGGTCTCTTGATACTTATTTCGCAGGTGGAAAAGGCGTGACTGCAGACTTTGTGCTTAAGTCAGGTGATATATCTATATTCAGGATGGATTCTGCAGGTACTGATGTGAGACTGTTTCTGCAGGAAGCTAAGGTAATACCTATGGAAAAAGATCTTCGCGGTACATATGCAAAAGCAATATTCAATGAACCGGTTAAGAACATTCTTGAAAAAGTAGTTTACACTGGTGTCGCACATCATGCTTCTCTTGTTTACGGTAAATATATTAAACCTTTTGAAATATTAGCCAAGATTAATAACTGGGAAGTAATTAAATAATAAATAGTTTTATTTTGACTAAAGGTAGGGCTCTTTATCCTTAAAGAGCCGAAAATCGAAGATATTGCTAAGTATTTATAATTAATCAAATATCTGTGATGACGGACGGTTGCGGAAAGCCGTCCCTACCAGTTTAAGTCTAACCAAAAGTTAATTTTTAATGTGAGGGGTAAAATGCTGGAAAAACTTAGAGAATTGAACCCTGCTTTAAATATAAAATCCATTGATGACAAATCTTTTAATAAATATGGAAGAGTTATAGAAGGATATGAGTTTGAGCAGGTATTGGACTTTATGAACAATAAAAGCAAAATGCCTGAAGCCGGTAATGTATATGAGGCATGCATTACCGAAATGGAAAGCTGTGAAGTTGCAGATAAATTATCTAAAAACTTTTATGGCGATATGCCTATTCAGGTAGGCTATTGCAATGGACAGAATACAAGTCTAAACGGATTGGAATATCATAAATGCAGTGAAATTAATTATGCTGTTACTGATTTTATTTTAATTTTAGGTCAGAGACAGGCCATTAATAAAAACAGCTTTGATTCTAATAATACGGAAATATTTTTTATTCCCGAGGGTACTGCATTGGAATTGTACCAGACTACCTTGCACTTTGCCCCATGTAAAACAGAAAATTACGGATTTAAGTGCCTGGTTATTCTGACTAAAGGCACAAACTCACCTCTGGTAAATAAAAGAGAAATTATTGACAGCGAAGACGAACTTCTATTTATGAAAAACAAATGGCTAATAGCGCATCCTGAAGCAGAACGGCTTGTCAACAACGGTGCATATGTGGGAATAAAAGGAAATAATATCAAACTTAAAATCTAATATTAGGCTCCGTTAATTTACGGAGCTTTTTATATATTATTCATTTTAAAAATATAAGTAGTTGGGAGAACAACCATATGATCGAAGAAAAGCAAGTTAAACTAAGAAACTTATTTGCTTACGGAATGGGGGATTTATATGGTGGTGGAGCTTTTACACTGATCGGCCTTTATCTTATGATTTTTCTTACTAAGAGTGTGGGATTATCTGGTACTTTGGCTGGTTTAGTTTTTGGGCTTGGGAGAGTATGGGACGCAGTAACTGACCCTTTAATGGGATATATTTCAGATAAAACAAAATCAAAATACGGCAGAAGAAGGGTGTTTTTTCTATTAGGGATCATTCCTGTCGGGCTGTCACTGCTTCCTATGTGGTTAATGCCCTTTGGTAAAGGAACAAATGAATATATTTTGTTCTTTTATTATCTTATTAGCTATATGTTTTTTAATACAGTCTATACAATGATGATGACTCCATATTCAGCATTAAATGCAGATATGTCTATTGATTATAAAGTGAGGTCCAGGCTTTCTGGGTTCAGAATGGGGTTTTCGCAAATATCGTCACTCATTTCAGGTGTTTTAGCGCCTATAATTGTAGGTAGTTATATAAAACCTGTAGATGGATATTTTTATATGGCACTTTGTTTTGCAGTGTTTTATGCCGTAATATGGATATTTATATTTTTAGGCACTTTTGAACGAGAAGATCTGGAACAGGTTGATAACACCAAATTCAGTTTCAGAGAAGTTATATATAACTTTGTAAGCACTCTTAAGAATAAATCTTTCAGAATGCATTTAGGAATGTATATCTTTGCATTCATTTCACTGGATGCTATTAATTCTATTTTATTTTTCTATTTAAATAATTATCTCAGAACACCGACATTAAAGCCTGTAGCAACGGCTGCGCTATTTGGGTCAGAAGTATGTGTTGTTGCAATTTATATATATTTAGCAAATAAAAAAGGTAAGGCAAGGTCATTTCAAGTTGGTCTTTTTATTTCAATTATTGCATTTCTTTCATTAAGTTTACTTACCCCCGAAAATGCTAATGTATATACAATTATATTTTTCTTTGCTTTTATAGGTATTGGATTTTCTGCAGGAAATGTTATGCCTTTTGCTATTTTGCCTGAAGTCGTGGATGTTGATGAATTAATAACTTCAAAAGACAGGGCAGGTACTTATGCGGGCTTTATGACATTTGCGAGGAAATTTACTCAGGGTGTTGTTGTATTGCCTCTTCTAGGAGTTTGCATAGACTTGATTGGATACAATCCTAATTTAAATATACAGGCATTTCACACAGATATGGGATTCAAGATCTTATTAATAGTAGTTCCGATTATTGTTATTATTATTGCTATTATATTTTCTTATAAATACAAGGTAACACCAAAAACACATGCAATTTTAAGGAAAGAAATAGAACGACTTAAAAATGGAGGAAGAAAAGAAGACGTTACTCATGATGTAAAGAAAGTATGTGAAATATTGACAGGTTTTAAATATGAAAAACTTTTTGATGAGCAGAATTATCTTATCAAAAAATTTAAAAAAGCATAGATATTCATTAAATATTAATAATTTTTATGGAGATAAAATAACATGGAATTAATTCAAAATGATATTGAATTTAAGCTTAACTTGAATAATAGAACTTTAATTTCACATAGTATTGATAAACCATTTATATTCATAGGTGATGGAAAAGCTACTTATGATATGTATCGTGGAAATTTCAAGATTCAGGATTACCTGCAGGAAAGAGTTGGATTAATAGAATTTTCCATAAGTGAGTTTGAAGGTGTTTGTTTTATAAACTTTTATAGAGAAGGAGAAGAGGTATTATACCTTAAAGCTTATCAGGATAACTCAGGCAGACTAAAAATAGAGTTTAAATCTGCAGACAAGTCAATTAATAGAATTTGGGTAAGAATAAATGCTGATATTGATGAAAAAGTATATGGCTGTGGAGAACAGTTTTCATATTTTAATCTGAGAGGTAAAAACTTTCCTTTGTGGACTTCTGAACCGGGAGTGGGCAGAAACAAAGAGACATATACAACCTGGCAGGCAGATGTAGCTGACAAAGCAGGCGGTGATTATTATACAACAAATTACCCACAGCCGACTTATGTTTCTTCAAAAAAATATTTTTGCCATCTGGATTGCACATCATATACTGATTTTGATTTCAGAAATGATAAATTTCATGAATTGCAATGCTGGACTATCCCTGAATCTATAACATTTGAAACAGCTGAATCATTTATTGATATGGCCGGGAAAATTGCAGATTTTTTCGGTAGACAGCCTGAACTTCCTGAATGGGTATATAATGGTGTAGTTCTCGGTATTCAGGGTGGCACTGATAAAGTTGTTAGAAAAATGCAGAATGCTATTGATAAAGGTTTGAACGTTGCAGGTCTATGGTGTCAGGACTGGGAAGGTATCAATATGACGTCATTTGGGCAGCGACTTTACTGGAACTGGAAGTGGGATTCCAAACGGTATCCAAATCTGGATAAGAAAATATGGAATTTAAAAGAAAAAGGTATTCGTTTTTTGGGATACATTACACCATTTATGCTAGAGAATGAATCTATTTTCAACGATGCTAAAAAACTTGGTTTTTTAGCTAAGACTAAAGATGGAGAAGATTATATTGTTGATTTTGGCGAATTTAACTGTGGTATTCTTGATCTGACAATGCCGGATGCTGTTGAGTGGTATAAGAAAGAAGTTATAACAAAAAACCTGATTGATTTTGGTTTAGACGGGTGGATGGCTGATTTTGGCGAGTACCTGCCGACAGACTGTGTGCTTTCCAATGGTAAAAGCGGAGAAATTATGCATAATCAATGGCCCGCTCTTTGGGCTAAAGCTAATTTTGAAGCTGTCAGAGATGCTGGGAAAATTGGAGAAATTTCATACTTCATGCGCGCAGGTTTTACAGGCAGTCAGAAATACTGCACACAACTATGGGCAGGGGATCAATGCGTTGACTGGTGTATAGATGATGGGCTGGCTTCCGTTATTGTAGCAGCTCTCTCTTCAGGTATTATGGGCAACTGTTTTCATCACAGCGATATTGGCGGTTATACAACACTGCATGGACTTAAACGTTCTAAGGAGTTATTTATGCGCTGGGCTGACATGGCTGCTTTTACACCTTATATGAGAACACATGAAGGTAATAGACCAAAGGATAATCATCAATTTGACACAGATAATGAAACTCTTGAACATTTGATTAGAATGACAAATGTTTTTACAACATTAAAACCTTATATCAAATATTGTGTTAAACAGGCTTCTGAAAAAGGATTGCCGGTTCAGCGTCCTCTTTTCATGCACTATGAAAATGATGCTGAAACATATGACATAAAATATCAATATATGTTTGGTCGTGATATTATTGTAGCACCTGTTTATTTAAAAGAAGTTACAGAATGGAAACTTTATCTGCCTAAAGATAATTGGATTAATATGTGGACAGGAAAGGTGTATAAAGGCGGCTGGATTACAATTGATGCCCCAATTGGAAAACCGCCTGTGTTCTACAAAAAAGATTCTGAATATAGTACTTTATTTGAGAAAATTTCAAAAATATAGATATTTATAAATCTAATTTTTCTTGTGTTATGATTTCAATTTTCACTATATAAAGGTATTTTAGAGACCTTTATGTAGTGGGAATTTATGTATTATCCTGGGCAAACTGGTATTACACCTTTTTTTATAAGGATATTGCCATATTTAGCAAGTTCTCCTGTCATTACTACAGCAAAAGCGTTCTGTGCACGCTCATAAAATTCGAAACGGCCTATTCTTTTAACGTCAGGTGCCGATGGAGTGCTTTTTCTTATGGCTTCCATATAATTTTTTTCTACAGATGTATCAAGCTCGTCACCTTCTACAGGTGCCATCATTATTATTGGATCGTCATAGCTGTCTAGTTCAAACAGTGGCATTATACCCTCAAGCAGTTTAGAAACATTAAGCCCATCAGCACGAATGACTTTATCATTAAATGTATTTCCCGGAAAATGTGCATCTGCAAGTATCAGTTCATCTCCGTGACCCATTTCTGCTAAAACTTTAAGCAGTTCCGGACTGATTAACGGTGAAATTCCTTTTAACATTTTCTATCTCCCACATGTCTATTAATATTTCAGTTTTAATCAAATTATCATAAAATCAATAAAACTCAAATTATGCTAAATTAATAGTATCAGTTTATGCAAATTATC
>DASCNA010000124.1:0-2172 GCA_036011305.1 Victivallales bacterium | reverse complement strand
GCATATGAATAACAAAAGTATACAGATTACCAACAGTGTCTGGCATAATGTTGTCCACCACATTAAACTTTATCATGATATGAATGATGATTTTCCCACGCGGTTCTCATGTATCGATTATCTATGAAACCTTCAAGTCCATAAGGAAAAAAAGCATATGAAGTTTAGCAGAGTCGATAACGTCTTCTACGTCTAAATGCAACTTGACATTGTATGGAATCACATCTTGTATATGCATTAAGTCCTACAACTGATGGTCTTGATGCATTTTCAACAAAAACATGCCAGTATTCAACGTATTTGTATACAATACCATCAATGGGGAAATTTTAATATTGAACATATTCCACTATATCAGCGTCATTTTCGCAATGTGCACAGTAAACAAAACCATTAGTATCTATTCGAGTCACATTTTACCAAGTGTGTCGGACATTCCTAAAATTTCGGGCACGGCAATAATGGTTGGAACCTGGACTGATCTCCATAAGTTAGTCAAAAAATTATTCATTTAAAGTTAGTTCTGCTGCATTAATAATAGCAAATTCAGCTGTAACTTCAGGCGGTGGTTAGTTACGGGATTATTAACACACCCATATTCTATAAACATTCGTAAACTGGGGTTACACGTTTATCCTGTATTGCATAAAAAAGAAAAAAGTTTGCTTAAAAATTAAGATTATAATAAGATTATAAAATACAAAAATATTAATTTTTGCTTATTTATATTTAAGCAAAAAATTTAAAATTTAAATTTAAATTTAAAATCAGAAAAATTTTAAGATATGAAAAAAGAGAAAAAAGAAATAACTGAAATTGAATACGAAAAGATAATTTCTCCATTTTATTTAAAATTTGAAAAGGATATATCTTTTTAAACGACCACATTTAAATGCTTTACAGAAGAAAAAATATAATTATCAAAAAAATATCTAGAAAAACTTGATGTATTTGATCCTGGAAAATACAAAAAAGCAGAATTATAGAAAATGGCAAAGCCATTTCTTCAAAAATATGATTCAGTAAAATTTTAAAAGAAATTAAAAGAATTAAAAATCAAAAAATTCCATATCAAATTCAAAGATGTTTAATAGGTAGATTTATAACTATATGTATTATTTTCTATTAATTCCTGTGAAATATATATTAGGAGAAATTACAAAATTATTTAATAGAGAAATCATAATAAACGAATATAAGTTTTAAATACTTAAGAGATAATCATATCAAGTTCTTTTCCAATCTTATGAAAAAGTAAAAAACTAGAAATATGACTATTACTCAAAAGGTTAAAATCATGAAAGAAAATTTTCCAAACATAAAAATATCTAGATCCACTGTACATAAAATGGTAAACATACCTTATATATACATAAAATAAAATATTTCAGCAAAAGAAATTACTTAGGTATTCTTTTAAAAGAATTTCGTAATTTGTACCAAAATACTTAGGAAACAAATAACTTCAAAGAGTGGTATTCATCAAAAGTAAAAATGCTTTTTATTATTTAGAATTGTTTATTTTTAGAGTTATTTGAAATTTTAGAAGATGACAATTCCATATTATTTGTAATAGACGAGGTAGGTTTTGGTACCAAAAGATTAAGAAATTATGCTTACTCAATTATTGGAAAACCAGCAGTCTATGAGACAACAAAAAAATTAGCCTGTAATTTAACATGCACAGCTACTATATCATAATATGGAACAGAAATGATTCGCTTCTTTTTTGGATAAGGAACAAGGAATGAATATTACTATAATTATTTTGACAAGTTACAATGGGAAATGACAAAAAAATATCCCGATAAAAAACTAATCTTCTTACAAGATAATTTATCAGCTCATAAATCATAACACATCATGAAAATTATGTAAGAAAATAATTCTTCAATGATTCTGCTTCCAAGCAATAGTCCTGAGTTAAGTCCCATTGAAAATTGCTTCGGATTTTCAAAAGCGAAACTGCGTGACATGAAATTCGATAGCAAAGAATAGGTTGCCTCAGAAATTTCTTAACTTTTATTTTCATTTAACTAGAAGTAGATTGGTAGTTTTTTCAAGAAAACGTTAAACAATATTCAATATTTTTGGTTATAGATGGATAGAAATAAATTATTATCTGAAATGATGTGATAGATTTTCTTCAATATATTTGGTTATAGATGGATA
>DASCNA010000123.1:0-3584 GCA_036011305.1 Victivallales bacterium | reverse complement strand
TATATAAACAATTACAGTTTAAATAAAGATATAAATATATTTCATAAGTTATTAATTATTTTTTCTCGGCAAGATCTTTGAAGGCTTTTTTATCCTGAGCTTTAAAAAAAGCTTCCTCGTATGTTATCTTTTTTTCCTTTACAAGCCCCATAAGGCTTTGATCCATACTTTGCATACCTATAGAAGTATTACTTTCTATTATAGTACGTATGTTTGAAATTTGACCTTCTCTAATAGTGTTTGGCAGGCCTTCAGTTCTGAATAATATCTCATGCACAGCATATCTTCCATCCTGATTAACTGATTTGCAAAGAAGTTGAGATACAATACCTTTAATACACTCCGATAACATAGTCCTTACCTGAGGTTGTTCTTCGGACGGGAATGCATCTATAATCCTGTCTATTGTTTTGGGAGCATTATTTGTGTGTAGAGTTGCTAGTACCAGTATACCCATTGCTGCACAGTTAAGAGCTAGCTTGATGGTTTCAAGGTCTCTCATTTCACCCAGCAGAATTATATCAGGATCTGACTTCATGGCAGACTTTAATGCGTCATTAAAAGAGTGGCTGTGTATTCCGATTTCATTATGAATAATAGTAGATTTCTGATTAATATGTACAAATTCAATTGGGTCTTCAATTGTTATAATGTTTTTAGAATAATTTTTATTTATGTAGTCCAGCATTGCTGCCATAGTAGTAGATTTTCCGCTTCCTGTTGGACCGGTTACAAGTATTAGGCCGTTATTGTAATTAATTATATCTTTCAGAATTTTGGGTAGTTTCAGATCTTCCATCGTCAAGATTTTAGTCGGGATTACTCTAAGGACAGCTGCCATTCCATAAAAATTTCTAAGGTAGTTGGTTCTGAATCTTGCCAGGCCTTCAATTTCATAAGCGAAGTCAAGATCATTTTGTTCTATAAAGTGTTCCCAACGTTTTTCAGAACAAATTTCTTTAAGCATTTGTTCCATTAGTTCTGCAACTATTGGACTTTCTGTGAGTATCTCGAGTTTTCCGTGAAGTCTAATTTTTGCAGGCTGCCCAATTGTTAAATGAAGATCAGAGCCTCCCTGTTCTACCATTGAACGTAATAGCTGATCGATTAACGCCACTTTTTTACCCTTTTAACTTTTGGTTAAAAAATTTCTATGAAAATTAATTACTATTTGAATGTGTATTGCTTGATATTTTGAATATTATCAACTGCTGTTTCTTTTGTTATTCTGTCTTTCGTATATAAATTGTATATTGACTCATCCATAGTTGACATTCCGGCTTTTGAAGCAGTTTCTATTATAGGTTTTAGTAAATGAAATTTACCTTCATTTATAGTGTTACTTACAGCTAAGTTGTTGACTAATATTTCACATGCTAATACTGAATTGCCATTTTTATCAGACAGAAGAGTTTGACATATTATACCGCGTAGACTCCCGGCAATCATGGCACGAATTTGAGGCTGTTGAAACGGAGGGAAAATATTAATAATTCTGTTTATTGTATTTACAGCATCACTTGTTTGCAATGTTCCTATTACTAGATGTCCTGTTTCTGAAGCAGTTATTGCTATTTCTATTGTTTCAAGGTCATTTAACTCTCCAATGACAATGATGTCAGGATCTTCTATTAATGCTGCTTTTACTGCATTTGCATAAGACTTGGTATGAACAAATACCTCTCTCTGAGTTATGTTGCAGTTTGAAGAAGTTTGTATTATTTCTATGGGGTTTTCAACTATAACAATATGATCGTTTCTTTTTTTGTTTAAAATATTAATAATTGAAGCAAGTGTTGTGGTTTTTCCTGATCCCATTGGACCTGTAACTAAAATCAAGCCATTGTGATAAGTAAGCATTGAGTTTATTGTTTCAATATTATTTGTTGTAAAATGCAGATCTTCAAGAGCTCTTATCCTATTTGGTATAACATGGTATGTGCCTGAAAGACCGTCTTTATGTGTAAATAGAGTAACTCTGTACCTGTCTCCGTTGGACATAGATATGCAGTGTGAAAAAGTAAGATCCTTATTTAATTTTTTCTTTTGATCCTCTGTTAGAAATACAGTATTTAATTTAACTGCATCTTCTTCAGTAAGTAAATAGTTACTTATTCTGATTATTTTAAGTGCCTTTCTGACAAAAGGATACGATTTAGCTGATAGGTGAATATCGCTGACATTGCTGTTTCGTAAACTGCGGAGTAGTTTTTCCATAAATGCTTTGATTTCAGAATCAGATAAATTAGGGAGAATATTGAAATCAAATTTTATATTACTTTTTGGTTCTTCCGGGATATGAATATTGTTTGATGCTCTATCAACAGCAGTATGCATAGCTTTCTGTAGCGTATCTACAAGTGCTTCCGCGTCTGAACGGTTCAGTTCTTGTGCTTTTAAATCTAAAGCACTCTGAGCATATTCGCTAAGATTTTTATCATTGCCAAGTTTATCGTATAATCTTGAAACATGCTGCTTAGATAAAATTTCGGCCTCTTCAAGTATATGAAAAAACCATTGAACACTTAAATCCATTTTTATCAACTCTTTGAAGTTAGATGTTTTTCAACAAATAGATATAGTTCAAAATTATATATCAAATCAGCATTAATAACAATAATATTATCAAGCTAAAATATACACCATAATTTATATCAATCAGATATAATCAGAGTAACTAATTCAACATGATTTAAGAATAATAATATTAATAGTTTATTGATATATGTTATAAAATCATTCGCTTCCACCAAAAATCCCTGATCTCAGCAGAAAGTAAAGAAGAGTCATCAAAGAGCTTATTGCTGCTGCTACATAAGTTAAAAATGCCGCATTTAAAACTTGACCTGCTTTGCCTGCTTCCATTGGCGAAACAATTCCTGCATTAACCATCATTTTTTTGGCTCTGGCACTGGCATCCCATTCAACCGGCAAAGTTATAATAGAAAAAAGAACGGCGACACTGAATAAAACAGCTCCCACAAGCACAAGACTGTTTGCTGCAAATATGAATCCTGCAATTATTACTATATAGGAAATTGAACTGCAGAAATTAGTAGCGGGAACCAAGGCTGTCCTCATTGATAAGAAAGAATATGCGTTTGCATGCTGTATTGCATGTCCGGCTTCATGGCAAGCTACACCTATTGCTGAAAGGTTTCTACCGTTAAAGACATCAGGTGATAACCTTAATGTTTTGGTCCTAGGATCATAATGATCAGAGAGAAACCCCTGAGTTTGTTCTACTCTAACGTTATATATTCCGGCATTATTCAACATTTTTTGAGCAGCCATTGCCCCTGTCAACCCGGTTGAAGCAGTGATTTTTGCGTATTTAGCAAATGTTGACTTTGTGTAAAATGATGCCAGCATCGCCAATATAAGCCCGGGTACAGCAAATAGTAAATACATAGGATCAAAGAAAAACATATAAATACCTATTTAGTTACGCAGTGTTCAACTTTTTTTAGTTGATGTTCTTTGAAATTATATGTCATAGCATAAACTTCTAAATATTATAAGCGACTAATCAAATAATATATTAGGAGTAATGCTATGACAACAGAAGACTTTATCATTGAAAC